>CAZCSH010000010.1:0-18964 GCA_964501545.1 uncultured Candidatus Saccharibacteria bacterium | reverse complement strand
TTCATATGCCCTTAAATTACCAGAAAAGTGCAAAATGTGTGTGCACATTACCACAAGGACTTGACAAAATCTAATAATATATTAAAATACTTCTAGTTGTTCTTTGTATTCGCATTATTCTGAAGGATGAGGTTTAGAGAGCAGAAACAAAACGAAGGAGGAGAACGCGAATGAGAAAGATTTGGCTTCTCGTCGTAACGATGCTGATGGTTCTCGTTGCCCTAGCCGCGATCGGCGTGAGCCCAGTGGTTGCCAAGCCGAGCGGAAACAACGGTAACAGATGTACCACCATTCAGGACGGGACCATCCGTGATGGGGCAGACCAGCCGGTGAGCCTGGGCTATGACCAGTTCGGCTACAACTACCAGGCCCATATGTTCAACGGGCGATACTGCGATTCCGATCGGGTGATCGGCGGTGACTATTGCGACGTTGACCTGATCATGTGGTGGAGCGACGTCTGGCTATCCAACAAGGACTGCAACAACGACTATAAGCTTGACCGGGGGTATGGTTGCGATCCTGTCAACGCCGACAACTCTGCCTGCGAAGGTGCCTGGCTGACCAACCACCAACGTGGCGTGAATGAAGATGGTTCGGTCTGGACCTACTTCGTGAAGATCGTCTATCCGCCCGGCGGCGTGGTCGACGAAGACCATGACGGTTACGACGACAACACCGGCGGCTCCATTATCTGGGGTAGCTACGTCCGGGTACAACAGGTCTCCAATGACCCTGCCCTAGGTGAACACGGTAACATATTCTCGGTTCAACCCAGTGGCTTCGGGGCCTACAAGTAACAGGCTCTCGCCAACCTGGTTAAACTCTCTCTAACCTCATTCTGTCTGGTGCCCTGATGGCAGCCTCGCTGCCAAAGGGGCCCGCACTCATCTGGAGGCTGTATTTTCGCAGCCTCTTTGTTTTTGGCCTTTTTTGGGGTAAAATTAAACAAGTAAAATGAAAAAAGTTCTGCTATTTCTCTTTTCTCTTTTGATTGGGATAGCCTTGTTCGTTTGGATTTTAAGGATAGTAGGCTGGCAGGAGATAAAGAATGCCTTTTTGGTCTTTACCGGCTGGCAAGGGTTGGTTATTCTGGTTTTAACTGTCTTGATGATGGCGGTTGGAACTTGGAAGTGGAAAGAGATTTTGCGAGGAACAGGGGTTAATATTCCTTTTAAAGCCCTTTTTGGCCCTTATTTGGCAGGGTTTGCTGCCATGTTTTTAGCTCCTATTCTTGTTTGGGGTGGAGAATTATTCCGCAGTTATGTTTTAAAAGACAGAGAGAAGATAGATTTTGACAAGGGCATGGCTTCGGTCATAATTGATAGGATTTTGGAGTGGACTGCTAATTTAGCAGTTATTTTTTTTGGAGGCCTATTTTTTCTTTTAGCTATTGAGTTGCCGCCAATAAAACTGGTGGCTATTTTTGGTGGAGTATTTGTTATTTTTTTGGCTGGCATTGTTTTTTTCTTTTTCAAAAGCGCCAGAAAGGAAAGCATTGTTAAGTTTTTCCTGCCAGGCAATAAGGATCGTCCCTTTGAGATTGAAAAAGAAATCTTTGCCTTTTTCAAGTTTGAGAATTTGGCCCTCTGGAAGGGGGTGGGACTTTCTTTTTTGAAAGTAGCTGTTATGTATTTGAGAACTTGGTTTTTAGTTTCTTTTCTAGCTAAAGGCATTGGTATTTTGCCTATTTTATCTATTCTAGGTTTTAGTTATTTGGCTGTTATGATCCCCATTCCTACGGCTCTTGGTTCTCATGAGGTAATTCAAACATTCGCTTTTGGAGCTTTGGGTCTGGGTAGCTCAACAGCCACTGCCTTTACTATGATAATTCGTGGAGCAGAATTGCTGGTGGCCCTGTTTGGTTTAGCTCTCTTTTTTAGGTTGGGAATTATTCTTTTGAAAAACACTATTTTTAGAAAAATAAGTAAAATAACCGACCGGGAAACTTCCCATGTTAAAATCCCTTAACAAAGTCATTCAGCTCTTAGTCTTTTCTGACCTCTCTCTCCTCTTCAGCTGGGGTTTGGTTTCTCCTATTTTAGCTATTTTCATAACTGGCCACATTCAGGGAGGAGATGTCAGAGTAGCTGGCATAGCAGTTGGCCTTTACTGGCTTTTCAAATCTCTGCTTCAGCTTCCCATTGGTAGCTATCTAGACCAAAACCACGGTGAGAAAGATGACTATTACTTTTTGGTTTTAGGCACACTTTTAGCCAGCTTAGCTCCTTTTGGATTTATTTTTTCTACTTTGCCTTGGCACATTTATTTATTACAAATAATCCACGCTTTAGGAGCCGCTTTTTCTCTGCCTGCCTGGTGTGGCATCTTTACTCGTCACATTGATCAAGGCAAAGAAGCTCAAAGCTGGGCTTTAGATAGTTCAGCCATTGGAATTGGAGCTGGGGTTTCTGGCATTATTGGAGGTTTTGTCGCCCAGACCCTGGGTTTTACTCCTCTTTTTGTTGGGGTTGGAGTCTTTGGTTTGGTTGCTACCTTTTTGTGCCTTTTAATCAAGAAAGATTTAATAGTGCCAAAAAGGAAGATTATTTTAATTCCAAAACCCGAATAAGGTGAAAAACAAGGAATTAGCCAGAATATTTTCTGAGATAGGAGAGTATTTGAAAATGGATGAGGTAGCTTTCAAGCCCTATGCCTACCAGAGGGCAGCTGCTGCCTTGGAAGGTCTGGAAGAAGATGTCAGAGATATTTATAAAAGGGGCGGACTCAAAGCCTTAGAAGAAATTCCAGGCGTTGGAGAGAGCATTGCTGAGAAAATAGAGGAGTATTTAAAAACAGGCAAGATTAAGTATTATCAGCAGTGGAAATCGCGCTTGCCTTTGAATCTTGAGGAATTAATTCAGGTGGAAGGGATGGGCCCGAGAAAAGCCAAGGTTCTTTACCAGAAGTTGGGGGTGAGAGATTTGAAAAGCTTGGAAAAAGCTGCCAGAACTCATAAAATAGCTCCTCTTTTTGGTTTCGGTGAAAAAACAGAGCAGAATATTTTAGAAGGCATAGAGTTTTTAAAAAGAAGCAAAGGAAGGTTTCTTTTGGGAGAGATTTTGCCCAGAGTCAGAATAATTCAGAAAAAGCTCCAAGAGCTAAAAGAGGTTGAAAGAGTAGATTTTGCAGGTTCTGTTAGAAGAATGAAAGAAACCATTGGCGATGCTGATTTTTTGATTATTTCCAAAGAGCCAAAAAAGGTTATGGATTTTTTTGTGGCCATGCCAGAAGTAGTAAAAATTTGGGGCAAGGGTGGAACTAAGGCTTCAGTCAGGATAGAGGAAGGGTTTGATATAGATATTAGGGTGGTTGCTAAAAAGAGCTATGGCTCTGCCCTTCAATACTTTACTGGGTCAAAAGAACATAATATAGTGACCCGCCGAATTGCCATTGCGAAAGGCTTAAAGCTTTCGGAATACGGCTTGTTTAAGGGTAAAAGAATGATTGCTGGCTGGTCAGAAGAAGGAATCTATAAGGCTTTAGGATTAGTTTGGATGGAGCCCGAACTTAGAGAAAATCAAGGAGAAATAGAGGCAGCCTTATCTGGCAAGTTACCCAAAATCATTGGCTACAAAGATATCCGAGGAGATCTCCATTGCCATTCTAATTGGGATGGTGGGGCAGATTCAATTGCTGAAATGGCCAAAGCTGCCGAGGATATGGGTTATGAGTATCTGGGTATTTCTGACCACACTAAATTTTTAAGAATTGAGCATGGGTTGGATGAAAAGCAGCTTAGCCAGCAGAGAAAAGAAATTGATAAAATGAATGAAAAGTTTAAAAAAGAAAAGAAAAACTTTCAATTATTGCAAGGAGCAGAGACCAATATTCTCAATGACGGCTCAATAGATATTACGGACGTTGCTTTGGCTAAGTTAGATTATGCCATAGCTGGAATTCATTCTAGTTTTAAAATGGGTAAGAAAGAAATGACAGAGAGAATTATTCGTGCTATGAAAAATCCTAACATTGATGTCATCTCTCACCCAACAGGCAGAATCTTAAAAAGGAGGGACGAATATGAGTGTGATTTTGATAAGATTTTGAGAGCAGCTAAAGAGTATAATGTCGCCCTGGAGATTAATTCCCATCCTGAAAGGCTGGATTTAAATGACCAGAATATCAGAAGGGCAAAGGAAGCTGGAGTTAAAATGATAATCAACACTGATTCTCATCAAAAAGAGCATTTAAGATTTATTGAGTTGGGAATTGCCCAGGCCAGACGCGGTTGGGCAGAGAAAGGAGACATAATCAACACTCAACCTCCCGAAAGGTTAATGAAGTTTTTCCATTAACAATGAAAAAGCCAAAGATTAAAATTAAAAAAGCAACCTTAGCCGACCTCGATTCCTTCTGGAAGTTTTTCCAGTCAAGCGTCCAGAAACAGTTTCCACAATATTCCTTGAAGGCAAAGAACCTTTTTCTGAAGAAATACTTCACCAAAGCCATTTTGAGGAGTGATTTAAAAGGAAAAAGAATAGATTTAATTTTAGTCCGGGTTGGTAGAGGGATAGTTGGTTATCTTCTGACAAATGAGCCTTATGGGGGCATTCTTTACGTCTCTTGGCTAGCGGTTGACAAAACTTTCCAGAGTTTGGGCATCGGCAGTTTGCTCTTAGGCGAGTTGGAGAAGGTAGCAAAGGGGCGAGACGTTCACAAGGTCCACCTTTGGACTTCTAAGCACAACCTGAAGTTCTACCAAAAAAACAAATGGATTCTGGTAGGCCACATCCCTCAAAACTATTTTGGGGCAGATGACTGGTTGTTTTATAAAACAATTCAAAAACCAAAATACTAAGCTAAAATGCCGGTTGAAAGATCAGCTGGAGCCATTATTTTTAGGAGAGAAGGAGGTAAAGTTTATTACCTTCTTTTACATTATCCTTCCTCAGCCAAGGCCCAAAAAGAGTACTGGGATTTTTCCAAAGGACATATTGAAAAAGGAGAAGATGAACGAATAGCAGTTGAGCGAGAAGTGTTTGAAGAAACAGGATTGAAAGACTTAAAGTTTATTGAGGGGTTTAAGGAAACTATTCAGTATTTCTTTAAGTTCCAAGGTCAAACTGTTTTTAAGACGGTTGTCTTTTATCTGGCAGAAACCCAAGAAAGAGAAATAAAGCTTTCTTTTGAACACATTGGTTTTCAATGGCTTCCTTTCAAAGAAGCTCTTGAACAGTTAACTTTTAAAAATGCCAAAGAAAACCTTAAAAAAGCCAATAATTTTCTATGCCAATCATAGCTTTTTTCCACGCAATTTCTTTCTTAACTTGCTTGGGCATCGCTTTTCATCTTTGGCAATATAGAAAGGAATCTCCTTTGGTTTATAATTTTTCCTTAAACTTTTGGTTCTTTGGATTGTATTTTCTATTAATAGCTGCCCCAGGCCTCTTTATTTACGATTTAGTAAAAATTTACTGGCTTTACACTTTTGCTAATTTAGTGCTTTTCGTTACTTTGGCGCTTTTCATTCGCATACCTTTAATCATCGCCCTGGATGGAAAAGGGAAGAATATTGTCCCTGCCATATTGGTCTTTTTTGGGTTTCTAGTTGTTTTTCTTCGCATTTTCTTTGTAAATCCAGTTCTCATTGTTTTTGAAGGAAACGCATTCTTCTATTTTGATAATTTTCCTTTATTCCTTAGAGTCTTCATAGGCTTAGTTAGTGGCGGAGTAGCTTTGACTGGGAGCCTCTTCTTTTTTCTTAATGCCTTTCAGGTTGATTACTGGAAGATGCGTTTGCGTTCAATACTGTTTGGGACAGGGTTTCTGGCCTTGTTTGCTTCGGGGCTTTTTAACTTTATTACTCAATTTCCTTCAAAATCTCTCACTATGAGCGTTGCCTCAATCTTTGCTATTTCTGGTATGATTTTAGTTTTTTTGGGGATGAAGATTCAGGTTGCCAGCGAAGATAAGAGTTTAAAAGAAAAATGATATCTATTTTCCAAAAAAGAGTCTTGGAAGCGGTAAAAAGAATTCCCAGAGGGAAAGTTTTAACTTACAAAGAAATAGCAAAACTAGCTAATTCTCCAAAGGCCTATCGGGCAGTGGGGAATATTTTAAATAAGAACCCTGACATTAAAACTATTCCTTGCCATAGAGTAATAAGATCAGATGGTCAAGTTGGCGGTTATAGATTTGGAACCCAAAAGAAAATCTCTTTACTCAAGAAAGAAGGTGTGTTAATAAGAAAGCGGAACATTGTAACTTGAAAACCTTGAAAACCAAATAGGGACAGGAGATGCGATTATGTCTGGAGTATTGGGAATAACCATGAATAAGCCCTGCTGGGAATACCTGCAGAGAGCGGCCGCCATAATCCAGCCCCGAGGGGATGAGTGGGGTGGTTTCGCTTGCTTGCTGCATGAAAAAATGATTTCTGCTGCCCAAAAGGGGAAAATAACACCTCTTTTGAGCGGGCAAAAAGAAGTCATAATGCAGACGAGTGCAGCAATAGCTCATCTGAGCCAAAAAGATTCCCAACCAGTGGTCTTGGAAGCAGAAGATACAAATATGGGGCCTATCGCTGTAGCCTTCGACGGCAAGATTACAAACCGCCAGGAAATCCGGAAGAAATCTCCCTATCTTGTTGGCTCAGACGCTGAGATTGTCGCCAGACTGATTGCTGCTGGAAAAGATCCCTCGGAGGGCATTAGGAATGTCTTCGGACACGTTAAGGGGCCCTTCAGCTTAGTCCTCCTTACTTTGGAAGGGCCTTTCGCGGCCAGGGACACGCTTGGGATTAGGCCGCTTGTTCTAGGCAGATCTGTGGGAGGAAATGGACTTGGCTGCGCTGTCGCTTCCGAGTCAGGTGCTCTTAGCCACATTAACATGGAGATAATAAGAGACGTAAAGCCAGGAGAGGTGGTCGAGATTATGCCGACAGGTTTCAGAACCATTGACCAACAAGACTCTCCAGGCCTTATCCTTTGTGGCTTTGAGCATGGATACTGGGCCAGACCCTCCTCAGTTATTGAGGGCACACCGGTGGGCCTAGCCAGATATATTGCCGGCACCAAGCTCGCCCCAAGGTGTCCAGAGGCAGACATTATTGCTGGGTTCCCAATCTCAGGCGACACAGCTGCCCAGGGTCTTGTCTTTGCGACAAAAATTCCTTTCCGCAGCGTCTTTGACCTGAACACCGAAGCTGGAGGAAGAAGTTTCCTTCCCTTTGATCCGGAAAAAAGGGCCCAGCGGGCAAGGGATAAACTTTTGATGATGGACTGGGCAGTCCAGTGGGAATATGAATGGCTCACAGAAGGCCTGGTTGTGGTGCTGGTTGACGATTCCATTGTCGAGGGCAACCAGACACTCTCCAGAATCTTCTTAATAAGAAGAGCTGGCGCCAAGGAAGTCCATCTCATGATTGAAACCCCTCAGATGAAATGGTCCTGTCCTTTCGATATCACTCGAAGGGGCAGCTTGATGGCAGCTACTCATTCCCAAGAGGAAATGAGGAAAATGCTGGGAGTAAGAACTCTGGCATTCAATACCCCAGAAGACTACGCTGAAGCTGTCATCTCAGCCCAGAGCAGGGAAAGAAAGGAGAAAAACCCCTTGACCATAAACAACCTCTGTTTGGGTTGTTTCAGTGGGGAGTTTCCCAAATACGAGTAGAGAACAAAAAGTCTCCGTCTCAAATGACGGAGGCTCTTTTTTGTTGTATCTAAACTAGCCTTCTTTTACCTTTTCAACAATCTTTTCAAAAATCTGGGGATAGTCTTTGGCCAAATTAGCCAAGGTTTTTCTATCAAGGCTAATCTTCTTTCTCTTGAGGCCAGCCATAAACCTACTGTAGTTAATGCCTGATTCTCGGCAAGCAGCATTTATCTGGGTCTGCCAGAGTTGTCTAAAGTCTCTTTTCTTGGCTCTCCTGTCCCGATAAGCATAAGCCAAAGCATGGCGCAAGGCGTCTTTGGCCTGTCTATAAGCACTTTTCCTTCTCCATTTGAATCCTTTTGTCTGCCTCAGAGTTTTTATTCTTTTTTTTCGGGTAGCTACTCCTCGTTTGATTCTGACCATAGTTAGCTGATTAGTTTTTAATCTTTTTTGCTTCTGCTTTTGAAACTTCAATCCATTTTCTACTTTCTCGCCCTTTCTTACCTGATTTCTTAGCCAGATAATGATCAAGACCGGTAGGCCTTCTTAGAACCTTACCTTGTTTTGTAATCTTGAATCTTTTGGTTATTGATTTTCTGGTTTTGAATTTTGGCATATTATTCTTTGGAAATTATCATAGTAAAGCCTCTCGGCTCTCTTTTCAGCTCTCTTTCTGTTTTAATTGGGATAAGGTTCTTTAGAACTTCCAGGAACTTAGCCACTTTCCCCCTGGCAAAATCTCCAAGCGCTCTTTCCCTTCCTCTTAAACGAAGTTCTATCTTTATTTTATCTCCTCTTTTTAGAAACTTAGCTGCAGCTTTCGCTCTAGTTTCTAGGTCATGCTGGGAGATGTTAAAGGTTAATCTTATTCCCTTTAATTCTCCGCCTTTTTGTTTTTTTGTCTTTCTTTCTTTCTTTTCTTGTTGGTACTGATATTTTCCATAGTCTGTTATTTTGCAAACAGGGGGCTCTACTTTCTCTGTCACTTGGACTAAATCTAAACTGCGCTCCTGAGCTATCTGGAGCGCCTCTCTCAAGGGCATAATTCCTAGCTGTTTTCCAGTTTCATCCACCACTCTTACTTCCTGAGCTCTTATTTGATTGTTGGTTAATGTTTTTGCCAAATTACTGTGGACCCCGTTAGAAGTCTTAGTCAGAAAAAATTATTTTAATTTTTTCTGCTTCGCGATTAACGGGGCGCAACCAATAAACAAGAGTCCGTCTGAATTTAATTGTCAGTTATATAAAGACAGACTTCTAACGGGGTGGAGATGGCGGGATTTGGACCCGCGTCTGAGAAGTATTTCTAAAACAGTTCTACAAGCTTAGTCTGATTTAGAAGAGGTATAGGATAGAAACCAGACAAAAATAGCTACACCTTGAATCCAAAGAGTTTTCAATAGTTTTCCTGGATCTTGAAAAACCATCTATCTCGCGGAATCTGACACCTGTGCTTATCTAGCGAGAATCAACAAGGCAGATGGCATTAAGCGTATGCTAATGCGGGTTGTTTGAATAAGTTGGCGCTTATTCTGTTTTGTTGGTTTTTATAAGATCCAACAACTTAGCTTGCCTAATTTAGTCTCCTCCTCATCAAAGCCTTTCATCCCCTTAGGTTTAGCTCTCTTTTCATTTCTCTTTCAGCCTCTCTTTTCTTTATCACCTCTCTTTTGTCACTTTTCCTTTTTCCTCTGGCTATTCCAAACTCAATCTTAATTTTGCCTAGCTTACTATACACCTTCAAAGGCACTAAAGTCAAGCCTTTTTCTTTAGTTTTTCCGATTAAATGTTTTATTTCTGCTTTCCTCAAGAGAAGCTTTCTCGTGCGCTCGGGATTATAGTCTGGAGGGGCATTCTTGGGTTGGTAAGGAGGAATATTAGCTCCAATTAAAAACACTTCCTCTTCTCGTAAGACAACATAGGAACCTGCCAAACTGATTCTGCCCAGCTTGATTGATTTAACTTCCTGGCCGATCAAAGAAATCCCTGCCTCAAGCTTTTCCAGGATTTGGTAGTTATAATAAGCTTTTCTATTTTCGGCTAAAGGTTTCATCAACCGAGTTTTTATTCATAAGTTCGATGAGATAAATCTCATCGCTCGCTCAATTTATATTTTATCAATCGAACGTCGAAATGAAATCTTTATTTCATTGAGCAAACGAAGGTGGAAAAAAGAACGCAGTTCTCTTTGGCTCATACCTTCACTTTAGCACAAAACCCTTTAATTTTTAAGGAAAATAAGCTAAAATAGGATTAATGATAAAAGAGGAAATCCGAAAGCTAATTCAGAAGGCAACCGGTCTTTCTCAGGAAGAAATTCAAGTTGAGCGGCCGGAGAACGAAGCCCACGGAGATTATTCAACCAACGTCGCTCTTCAGTTGAAGCGAGAACCGGAAGAAATAGTCAGAAAGGTTAAATCTGACTTAGGCGAGGAGGCTAAAGCTTCCTCTTCACCCTTCGCTATCGCTTGGGTGTTTGAAAGAATTGAGGCAGTAAAACCTGGCTTTATTAATTTTTTTATTTCTAAGGAATACTTGCAAAAACAAGTAAAAGAGATTCTAAAGCAAGGCGAAGATTATGGAAAAGTTCACCCTGTTAAATCCGCCAAAAGCGGTGCGAAGCAATTTAACAGGGTAAACCTTGAATTTATCTCAGCCAATCCTACCGGTCAATTACACTTAGGTCATGGTAGAGGGGCTTTTTGGGGTGATATTTTGGCCAATCTCTTGGAAAGGGCAGGTTATAAGATTGCTCGAGAATACTATATAAACGATGCCAGAGAAAGCAACCAAATAAAGGAGTTGGGGAAAACAGGCTTGGGGAAAGGAAAAACATATTTGAATAATTACTTAGAAAAGAAGATCCAGAAGTTAAGAGTAAAACTTAAAGGGATGAAGGACGAAGCAGAAGCAGGTCAGTTACTGGCTCGAGAAGTGCAAAAAGACATTAAAGAATTTATTGAAAAAGTATTGAAGGTTAAGTTTGACAAATGGGTTTCAGAGCAAAGCTTGTACAAAAGAAGCCGAGTAAATAAAATCTACCAGTGGTTAAAGAGGCAAAAGCTAATTTATAAAAAAGAAGGAGCTGAATGGTTGAGAACTTCAGCATATGGAGATACAAAAGATTGGGTTGTTATTAGAGAGACAGAAGAGCCCACTTATTTACTTTCTGACATTGCCTATCACAAAGATAAGTTTGATAGAGGTTTTAATAAAGTTATAAATCTCTGGGGAGCAGACCACCAGGGCCATGTTGGTAAAATAAAAGCGGCAGCTAAAATGTTAAGGTTTAAAGGAGATTTGGATATTTTAATCTCCCAGGTGGTCAGATTGAAAAAAGGAAAGATATCAAAGAGAAAAGGAGAGGTGGTTACTTTGGAATGGCTGGTGAAGGAAGTGGGTCTGGATGCAGCTAGGTTTTTTTACATCACCAAATCCTTAGACACTCAAATGGAGTTTGACGTTGAGCTGGCAAAGGAAAAATCTCAAAAAAGCCCTGTCTATTATGTCCAGTATGCTCATGCTAGAATCTGCAGTATATTGAGAAAAGCAAAAAATCAGAAAGGAAAACCAAACCTTAAATTGCTCAACCATCCATCCGAACTTAACCTAATTAGGCAGTTAATCCGCTTGCCAGAAATTATTGAGGAGACAGCCCGAGATTATCAGGTTCAAAGACTTCCTCAATATGCTACTGATTTGGCAACTAGCTTTCATCAGTTTTATCAAGATTGCCGGGTGATCTCTGATAAGGAAGATTTAACTCAAGCTAGGCTTGGTTTGGTTTCAGCCACCAAAATAGTCCTAAAGAGTACTTTAGATTTAATGGGCCTATCAGTTCCTGAGAAAATGTAGTATGGATTTTAATCTTCCTCAATTGGAAAAGAAGATAATAAAGTTCTGGCGGGAGAACAGGACTTTTGAAAAGAGTCTAAAGCAACGAGATCGAGCTCGGAACTTTGTTTTTTATGAAGGTCCTCCAACAGCTAATGGCCAACCTGGTATTCATCATGTTTTGTCGCGTGTTTTCAAAGACATAGTCTTGCGCTATAAAACCATGCAGGGCTTTAGGGTTTTGAGAAAAGCAGGCTGGGATACTCATGGCCTACCAGTTGAGTTGGAAGTTGAAAAAGAATTGGGGTTAAAGAGCAAAAAAGACATTGAGAAGTTTGGTATCGCTCGCTTTAACAAACTCTGCCAGCAGTCTGTCTGGAAGTATAAAGAGGACTGGGAGAGATTAACTGAAAGAATTGGTTTCTGGCTGGACTTAGAGCATCCTTATATTACCTATCAACCCCGGTACATTGAATCTGTCTGGTGGATAATAAAACAGCTTTATAAGAAAGGACTTTTATATTTGGGGTATAGAGTTCTTCCTTATTGTCCAAGGTGTGGGACAGGCCTCTCTAGTCATGAGGTGGCCCAAGGTTACAAAAAAGTCAAAGAAAAGGCAATTTATATCAAGTTTAAGATTGTTTCAGACAAAAAGAAGTGGAAGAGTGTTTCCATTCTTTCTTGGACAACTACTCCTTGGACCTTGCCGGGAAACGTGGCTCTGGCCATTAATCCCAAGTTTACTTATGTCAAAGCTAAAAGCAAAAAAGGCACTGTTATTCTAGCTAAAGAAAGACTGTCTGTTTTAGGGAAAGAATATCGGGTGATTGAAGAAGTAAAAGGTAAAGACTTAGTTGGTTTGAAATATAAACCCCTGTTTAACGTTGAACCTTTAAAGTCCAAGACCTCCTACAAAGTTTACCCTGCTCACTTTGTGACTGCAGAGGAAGGAACCGGCGTAGTTCATACAGCTGTAATGTATGGCGAGGATGATTATAATTTAGGACGGAAAGTCGGTTTGCCTACCTGCCACACAGTAACAGAGGAAGGAAAGTTTACCAAAGATGTCAAAGAGGGATTGGCTGGCCTTTATGTCAAAGATTTTAAAACAGAAGCTCTGATTATTGAGTCTTTGCGTAAGAAGGGGCTCCTTTTTGCTGAAGAAATGTATGAGCACGATTATCCTTTTTGTTGGCGGTGCTCTTCCCCTCTGCTCTATTTTGCCAAGGAGAGCTGGTTCATTAACATGCAAAAGGTGAAAAAGGACTTGATAAGAGAAAACCAGAAGATTAAATGGGTGCCAGCTAACTTGCGAGAAGGAAGGTTTGGGGAATGGTTGAGAGAAATAAAAGACTGGGCTCTTTCTCGGGAAAGGTATTGGGCTACTCCTTTGCCTATCTGGCAGTGCCAAAAGTGTAAGCATCAAGAAGTTATTGGCGGCAGAAAAGATTTGTTAGAGCAAAAGTTTACTTCCAACAAACACTTTATTCTTCGCCACGGAGAATCTTTGAGAAACATCAAAAAAACTGTTGCCTGTTGGCCGGAGAAAAAACCTACTCCCCTAACGGAAAAAGGAAAGACGCAGATTAAAACTGTTGCCAAAAAGCTAAAAAAGGAGAAAGTGGATGTTATTTTTTCTTCTGACCTTTTACGAGCCAAACAGACGGCTCAGATTATAGCCGAAGAGTTGGGTTTGAGAGTAAACTTTGACAAGAGACTTCGTGAGCTAGATATGGGTAGCTTGAACGGAAAATCTGTCGAAGAGGCTGCCCGGTTTTGGGACCCAGAAAAGAAGCTAAAGACAATAGATTATTATTTAGAAAGGTTTAGGGTGAGGGCGCCAGGAGGGGAAAGTTATTTTGACGCTCAAAAAAGAATGTATAAATTTTTACTGGCAATAGACAGCAAATACAAAGAGAAAACTATTCTTATTGTCGGCCATGAGTTGCCACTGACCGCCCTGGAAGGAGCTGTCAAAGGGTTAACTCCAGAAGAAATCGTCAAGTACAGGCTAAAATCAAAGATAAAAGTCGGAGAACTGAGAAATCTGGAGTTTAAAATCTGGCCGTACAATGAAGAGGGCAAGCTTGATTTCCATAGACCTTACATAGATGAAGTAAAATTCCGATGTCCTCAATGTCAGAACTTAATGGAAAGAGTTCCTGAAGTGATTGATTGTTGGTTTGATTCGGGCTCCATGCCCTTTGCCCAATACCACTATCCTTTTGAGAAGAAAGATTTAATTGACCCTTCGACTGGCTCAGGACGAGCCGTCCAGTTTCCAGCAGACTACATTGCTGAAGCCGTTGACCAGACCCGGGGTTGGTTTTACACCCTTCATGCTATTTCCAATCTTTTAGGAAAGGGCTTGGCTTACAGAAACGTTATTTCTTTAGGCCATGTTCTAGATGAGAAGGGGGAGAAAATGTCAAAGTCAAAGGGAAATGTCGTGGCGCCTGCTTCCATAATTGAAAAGTACGGAGCAGACACCACTCGTTGGTACTTTTTTACAATAAACCAGCCAGGTGATGCCAAGCTCTTTTCTGAGAAAGACGTTGCTGAAACTCTTAGAAGATTTATTTTAACCTTTTGGAACTCCTTTCTCTTCTTTAAAACTTACAGAGCCGAAGGGAAGCCTCTCAAACCAAAAGCGAAGAATATTCTAGACAAATGGGTTATTTCAAAGCTAAACAGACTGGTTCAGGAAGTGACGAATTATCTTGAAGATTACAACATCACTTCTGCTGCCAGAGCCATTGAGAAATTTTTAGTGGAGGACTTGTCCCAATGGTACATTCGTAGATCAAGAAAGAGGTTTCAAAAACCAGAGGGAAAAGGAGAATTAAAGGAGGCTTCTGATACTTTATTCTTTTGTCTTTCTAAGTTGGCTGAGCTTACCGCTCCTTTCGTTCCCTTTTTGGCTGAAATTATTTATCAGCAGTTGGGCTCTAAAAAGAGCGTTCATCTGGCAGGCTGGCCAAAGGCTGATAAAAA
This sequence comes from uncultured Candidatus Saccharibacteria bacterium, assembly GCA_964501545.1. Taxonomy (GTDB): domain Bacteria; phylum Patescibacteriota; class Minisyncoccia; order Minisyncoccales; family RBG-13-42-11; genus CAZCSH01. The sequence goes on along the minus strand of CAZCSH010000010.1, from coordinate 4,537 downwards.
ATTGATAGACAAAAAGACAGAAACCAAGATGGAGAGAATCAGAGAGATTATTAATTTGGCTTTGAGAAAACGGGCTGAAGCTGCTATTAAAGTTCGCCAGCCTTTAGCAGGGTTACAAATTAAGAATCAAGAACTAAAAAAAGAAAAAGAGCTTTTGTCTTTGATTCAGGAAGAAGTTAATGTCAAGCAGGTTACCTTTGGCAAAACCTTAAAACTGGATACTAAAGTTACAACTCAGCTTCGGGAAGAAGGAATAGTTAGGGAGGTTGTCAGGAATATTCAGGAGATGAGAAAGAAAGCAGGGCTAAGCCCCAGAGATAAGATTGAGGTCAGGTATTCTGGGGCAAAAGAGATAAATGAGATTTTAGCAAAGAACAAGGAACTAATTTTGAAAGAGGCTAGGATAGAGGAAATCTTTTTAGGAGAGAGGCCAAAACAAGTGTTTGATGTGGAAAGAGAATTAAAGATAAGCCAGCTGGAACTCTGGCTGGCTATTAAGAAGGTTTAATGGGACTATTCAGCAAAAAAGATAAGCTTTCTCGTTTAGAACTAAGGCAGACTTTAAGAAGGGTCTCTCCTTATATTCCAGGTACCGGTGGCAGAACTTACAGTCAAGCAGAAAGAGTTGAAATGGAGAGAAAGCTCTTTGGCAGAGAATACGGGGGAGAGATTTCCAAAGAGGACTTTCAAAAAGGGCTTGGCAGTTTGGCAATAGAGAGAAGCAAGGCTAAGACTTCAGCTGAAAGATTAAAAGTAGACAGACAGATCAGGTATTTAAGATCTCTTTTGAAGTAATGGCTCTTCATTATCGAACCCAAGGCTTTATTCTAAAGAAAGAGGATAGAGGGGAGACAGACAGAGTTTTTACAATTTATACCAAAGACTATGGTAAATTGGATTTGTTGGCTCGGGCAGAAAGAAAGATTGGTTCAAAATTAAGAGGGGGATTGGAGCTTTTTTATTTGTCAGAGGTTGAGTTTATTCAAGGTAAGATTCAGAAAACCTTGACTGACGCCATTTTGCTGGAGAGTTTTCCTGGCCTGCGGCAAAATTTAGCCCGGCTTAGTTTAGCCTATAAGATTAGTCAGCTGGCAGATGATTTAATTAAAGGTCAGGAGGCAGATGAGAAGATTTGGCAGCAGCTAGAGGATGTGTTTGGAAAGCTGGGTAGTTGGCAGCCAAAGAAGCTAGAATTGGCTATTGTTTACTACTTCTTTCTTTGGAATCTTCTATCGCTTCTTGGCTATCAATTAGAACTTTTTCAGTGTAGCCTTTGCCAGAAAAAACCTGTTCCCAAAAATCTTTTCTTCAGTCCTAAAGAAGGAGGACTAATCTGCCAAGATTGTCAGAATAAAGCAAGAACAGCTAAACCAATAGAGGCAGACGCAGTGAAGATAATCAGACTCTTTCTTAAGAACGACTGGCAGACTTTAGCTAAGCTCAAGGTAGAAGAGAAAGCTCTTAAATCATTAAGCACTGTTTCCCAACAATATTTGTCTGAAGTTTTGAGGCAAATTGAGTAATCTGATAGAATAGATAAATTGCAGGCGATGAGTGCAGAACACTCATCTTCACCTTCGCTTCCATATATATTTTGTTAATTATGGTATAGAAGCTCGGCCTATGATAAAACTGACCCGCTTAATTATTATTTTAGCAGCCCTGGTCGGGATTTTGGGTGTTTATTATTACCAAAAGAACATCTACTCAAAAGACATTCTGAAGCTGGAGATACTGGGGCCCCAAGACGTTACCCTGGTTGAGGAAGTGGAATACCTTGTCAAATACAAAAACAATGGAGACACTCGTTTGGAAGAGCCTGAGCTTGTTTTTGAATACCCCAAATACTCTATTCCAGTTGGGGAGGATTCTCAAAGAGTGACCAAAAACACAGAGGATTTGGGAGGAGCTATTTATCCAGGCCAAGAACAAACCTTTCGTTTCACGGCCCGGCTTCTAGGAAAAGAAGGAGAAGCCAAGGAGGCTAAAGCCACCTTAAGCTATAGACCCAAGAATCTCAAAGCTCGTTATGAGTCAGAAACAACCTTCACCAGCATTATTAAAAAGGTTCCCTTAACTTTTGAGTTTGATTTGCCTTCCAAAGCTGAATCAGGCAAAGAGCTGAAGTTCCGTTTGAATTACTTTTCTAACGCAGACTATCCTTTGTCAGACTTGAGGGTGGTAGTAGAATATCCTTCTGACTTTGAGTTTGTTAGCTCCCTACCTCAGTCTTTGGAAAAAACAGAGTGGGAGGTAGGGCTTCTTAACAAGGCAGAAGGTGGCCGGATTGAGATTTCAGGAAAAGTCTTTGCTGGCATTGGAGAAGAGAAGATTTTTAGAGCTAAGATCGGCAGCTGGCAGGATGGCGAGTTTGTTTTGTTAAAAGAAATTAGCAAGGGCATTAGCATTGTTAAACCCTCTCTCTACCTTTCCCAACAGATAAATGGCAACCCAAGGTATGTAGCCAGTCCTGGAGACTCACTCCATTACCAGATTTTCTTTAAAAACATTGGAGAAGGCATTCTGACCAATCTCTTTCTAATCGTAAAACTAGAAGGCACGGCTTTTGACTTCAGCACGATAATCGCTCCTCAGGGCCAGTTTACAGAAGGAGACAACTCAATCATCTTTGACTGGAAAAGAGTTTCCAGGCTCCAGTTTTTGGATTCAGGGGAAGAAGGGGAAATTGAGTTTTGGGTTGAGCTGAAGGATGAATGGGAAATATCTTCGGCCGAAGAAAAGAACCCAACAATTAAGAGCAGGATTTATCTTTCCCAAGTGGAAGAAGAGATTACCAATAAAGTTAATTCCAGAGTGGTTGTTGAACAGAAAGGTTATTTCCAGGATGAGGTTTTTGGCAATTCTGGCCCTTTGCCGCCTGAAGTAGGGGAAGCCACAACTTATACTATTATGTGGCGGGTTCAGAATTATTATAACGATGTGGACAATGTAAAGGTAAAAGCCACTTTGCCTTCTAATGTTGAGCTGACAGGCAGAATATTTCCTGAGGAAGAGTCTTCCAAGTTCGCTTTTGATTCCCAATCTCGGGAAATTGTCTGGCAGGTAGGAGATTTAAAGACCACCCAAGGCGTAGAAGGCACTCCTGCTCCCAATATTTCTTTCCAAATAAAATTAACCCCCACTTCTTCACAGCAGGGCACAACTCCAAACATAATAAATCAGGCAGAAGTCTCCGGCCAAGACCAGTGGACAGGTGAAACAGTCAGGAGAACAAGCGAGGCTGTTACTACCATCTTGCCAGATGATCCTTCTGTCTCAGGTTCCCAAGCTATTATTCAATAACGCGAGCAATAGCGAAGCGTGAAGATGAGCGAAACTCATTGACAACGCGAGCAATAGCGAAGCGTGAAGATGAGCGAAACTCATTGACAACGCGAGCAATAGCGAAGCGTGAAGATGAGCGAAACTCATTGACAAACTATGAAAGATTTAATGCCAAAAATTATTTCCCTTGCCAAAAGAAGAGGATTCATTTTCCCCTCCTCTGAGATTTATGGTGGTTTTGGTTCATGTTACGACTTTGGACCTCTGGGAGTAGAAATGAAAAACAATATTAAAAAAGCATGGTGGGAAGAAATGACAAGGTTTCACGAAAATGTGGTGGGGCTGGATGCAGCCATTTTGATGAGTCCGAATGTCTGGCAAGCTTCGGGGCATTTGACTGCTGGTTTTGCCGATGAATTGGTGGAATGTAAAAAATGCCATAAACGATTTCGTTTTGACGAAATTGTAAATTCAAAATTCAAAATTCAGAATTCAGAATGTCCAGAATGCGGCGGTGAAATTACTCAGCCGAGAAAGTTCAATTTGATGATGAAAACTTTCATCGGTCCGCTTGAAGATGAAGCATCAACTACCTATTTGAGGGCTGAAACCTGCCAGGGAATTTATGTTAATTTTTTGAATGTTTTAAATTCTTCTCGTCTGAAAATTCCTTTTGGTATAGCTCAAATTGGCAAGGCTTTCCGTAATGAAATTACTCCCGGCAATTTTATTTATCGGACCAGAGAGTTTGAGCAGATGGAGCTCCAGTGGTTTTGCCAGCCAAAAAGAGCTAATAAGTTCTTTGATTTTTGGGGAAAAGAAAGAATTAAGTGGTATCTTAGTCTGGGGATTAAAAAGTCAAACTTGAGAGTGAAAGAAGTTCCTAAAGGAGACCTTCCCCATTACGCCAAAAGAGCGGTTGATATTGAATATAAATTTCCTTTCGGCTGGAGAGAGATTGAAGGAATCCATAATCGGAGCGATTGGGATCTGTCAAATCATTCAAAACATTCCGGAAAAGATTTAAGGTATGGCGAGGGACAAGAAGAGAAATACTTTCCGTATATCATTGAAACTTCAGCCGGAGCGGACAGGAGTTTTTTAGCCTTTTTAATTGATGCTTATTGCGAAATAAAAGGTGGCAGAAGCAAGACAACCAAAGCCGTTAAAGAAGAGGAAGTGGTTCTAAGGTTGGATAAAAAATTAGCGCCAATAAAAGTTGCTGTTTTACCTTTGGTTAAAAACAAACCGG
>CAZCSH010000009.1:0-19265 GCA_964501545.1 uncultured Candidatus Saccharibacteria bacterium | reverse complement strand
GCACCTCAAACCACTCTTTTGTGGTCTGCCAGTAGGTTCGAACGTCGTCTGCTCCGCGGAGCTAACAGTTTGACACTGGTTTTCGATAATATACAATAAAATTAGAAACATATGCTTGACGATAAAGACATTCAAAAACTTATAAACGTTTTTCCCACTAAGGAAGAAAGTGTTTCTAAGGAGGAGTTTGGGTCTTTTCAAGAAGAAGTGAGGAAAAGTTTCTCTGATTTATATTCTGCTGTTGATGCCTATGCCAAGAAAGCAGATACTTACTTTCAAGAGATGGTTATGCTGGCTCATAAGGTTGATAAATTGGAAAAATGGATTCACCAGATAGCCGAAAAAGTCGGGATAAAGCTAGACCAGTAAAAATTCTTATTTAGGATAAGGAATCAGCCAACTGGCTGGTTTTTTTGTTTAGAGTTCTAGTGTCTTCCCACCAATTCTCTCATTTGTCCCAATACAATCTCAGGATACTTAAACACCTCTTCTTACCTTAAAGTTCTCCACCTTCGTTAAAACTTCGGCGGACACAGTAAAATCGTCCGCTAGAGCGAGCAAAAGTTTGACATCTTGTTTTGGAACAAGATATAATAGAGTTGTTATGGATAAAGACTTTAGTGAATTAATTACATATTTAGATCAGAAATTTACTCGCATTGATGAAAGATTCGATGGAGTGAAGAAAGATTTTATAGATCTTCAAACTTCGGTTGATTCTTATGCAAAAAGAGCCGATGCTTATTTTCAAGAAATGGTTGCTTTGTCTCACAAAGTTGACCGTCACGAAAAATGGATTCAACAACTTGCCGAGAAGCTAGGAATAAAGTTGGAATACTAAATTTAAATAAACTAAAAAATCGCCAACTTGTCCTGAATTGTATTGAAGGATCAAGCGGTTTTTGGGTAGAATCTTGACAGATTCTTAGGTTGGGGATAGAATTACATTGATGAGAGGTTCCAACGGGGCTAGTCTCTCAGTGGCCTCTCTTAAAAACGGACTTCAAAAAGCTAAAAAGGGGGATCTAAGGATTTCCCTTTAAGCATTAAAGGAGCCCAAAACAATGCCAGACAAACCAAAACCATCTTGTAAGTAGCCGGAAGAGGGGATACCTTCATGGGTGTCCCCTTTTCGTTTAACAAAAATCGCCAACCAGGCGGTTTTTTGGTAGAATTTAATAAAATCAATGAGGAAATATAAAATTTTTGAAAAAGAAATTAGTGGATTCTTTACTATTCCTTCTGGTATTGTTACCACCGAAATATCAGTACTTGAGAAAATTGCCAGAGAAATTCCTGAAATTGGCATACTCACTACAAAAAGTATTGGATTAGAATCAAAAGAAGGGAATAAGGAACCAATTATAGCTAAATACGCTCCTTTTTCTTTTATCAATGCGGTTGGTCTTACTAATCCTGGAGCCCGAAGTTTTGCTGAAGGGCTTTCGAGCCTTGAGATTCCAAAAGATAAGTTCTTATTAATTTCCATATTTGGAGAGGCTGAAGAAGAATTTAAGAAAGTAGCTAAGGCATTATATGATTGGGCAGATGGCTTTGAATTAAACATTTCTTGCCCCCACTCTCAAAAGTATGGTCAGATTATAGGTCAGAATGAAGAGTTAGTAGGGAGAATAACAAAAGGCATTGCTTCAATGGGGAAACCAGTTTTTCTTAAACTGTCACCAAATTTAGATATAAAAAAGGTTGTAAAAACTGCTGTTAGAAGCGGTCTTTCTGGAATAACAGCCATTAACACCAGGGGGCCAGAGTTATTTTTACATGACAACTATCCGGTTCTTTCCAATAAAGTAGGTGGTATTTCAGGAAAAGCAATTTTAGAGCTTGGGTTAAAAGTCGTAAGAGAGATTAGGAGCATGACAGATTTGCCAATAATTGCCTGTGGGGGTATTTCAACAGCGAAAGACATAATGAACTATAAGAATGCTGGTGCGAATTTCTTCGGGGTTGGCTCAGCCTTAACAGGGATGAATACGGAAGAGATAAAGGAGTATTTCCACAATTTATCACTGGATTTAGAAAAAGGGACAAATAAGGCGGAAAGAAGCTTGAAAATGAAGCTAAATATGGAATATAAGAAATACGGAGTGGCTGAAAATAAACAATTAGCAGAGGATTTATTTCTTTTGAGGTTGAATGGGGGCATGAAAGTAGAACCAGGACAATTCATTTTTACTTGGCTACCAAAAAAAGGAGAAAAACCATTTTCTGTGTTTGATGATGAACCATTAACTTTACTCATTCAGAAAAAAGGTTATTTTACAAACAAACTATCAAAATTAAAGAAAGGAGATTCTCTATATATCAGAGGACCTTATGGGAATTCTCCGAAAATAAACGAAAAAACTCTATTAGTTGGCGGTGGGACAGGGATAGCAGCACTTTACCTCTTCGCTAAAAGAAATAAAAATTCAGTGGCTTTATTAGGAGCAAAAGACAAAAATCACCTGCCAGATTTTAAGAAATTTAAAACATTGGCTAGAGAAGTTTATCTTGCTACTGAAAGCGGAGAGATGGGCTATAAAGGACTGGTAACAGACATTTTGGAGGATGTTATAAGATATACAAAACCTGAATGCGCCATAAACTGCGGTCCAGAACCTATGGTTAAGACTGCCATTCAAAAAGAAAGCAAATATATAAATCAGGAGAAAGTTTATTCCTCAGTAGATTTTTTAACAAAGTGCGGGATTGGCTTATGTGGAAGCTGTGCAACCTCAAGGGGATATAGAAGCTGTGTTGACGGCACCTTTTTAAAATATAACCAAATTTAGCATTTAATAAGCTCCACTCCAGGAAATTTCTCCCAAAACCAAGCCCGTAAAGCCACGTTGGCCACCGGCCTTTTTGTGGTTCTAATATTGTTCCATCCTCGGAGCTACGAAATAATCGCCAAGAAGGCGGTTTTTTGGTAGAATAAAATAATAAATTAAAATAAGAAAAAATATATGCCTTCAATCTTTCCTTACGTTTTGGTAATAGCTATTCCGGCCATTGCCAGTTTCGTTCTCTTTTCCCGGATTAAATTAAATAGCATTTTACAATTTAGAGATTTCTTTTGGAATTATGCCTTTGCTTTTGGAATACTTTCTTTGCTTGGCATCCCTATCCTTCTTATAAACTTAGGGGTGAATATCAGCCAAGACGCCTTGATTTATCTCTATGTCCTAACCACTTTTTCAATATTGATTTCTTACCTCCTGTTTTTAGAGGAACAACCTTCCTTTTCACTCAAAACAGATTCCTGACAACCGTCCTTCCCCTGATTTTTATCCCAGTTAGCGCCGCCTTCAGCTTAATTGCTCTTTTTTATCTTAAAATGTCAACCATCATAATTTACACCGCTTTTCTCTGGGGTTTTCTCCTTGTTAATAACAATATCTTAGGCGTTATTTTCCTTTACTCTTTTGCTCAAGGGTTTCCCTTGAGAGTTATGAGAGGAAAGCTTTGCGCCCTACTTTTAAGTCTGGGATGGTTTTTTATCTTAGGATTAGATTTTTTCCTTTGGTTTGTCGCCGTCTTATATCATCCCGAATTCTGGATATTAAAAATTTCTTCTATAGGAGGCTGGTATTTACTGAGAAGCCTGGCTTATTTAATAATTTTAGCGGGAGCCCTGCTTTGCGCTCGATGCCGCCCAAAAGCCGAACAATAACCCCATGATCAGCTTGAACCTGCGGTATGTTTTTGTTGTTTTTCTTTTATCTCTTTTAGCTGGAGCAGGAACTTTATGGCAGGTTTCTAAATTAGATCTTTCTTTAGCTGAGCCCCCTCTCGTTAGCTACCAAAGAACAAGGGGGGCTGATCAATCAAAAGAAGCTCCAGTTGATTCTGAAAGACTGGAGAAAGATTTAGTTTTAGAAAAGATTGAACAAGGAAAAGAGTTTTTGTTGAGAATGGAACACCCGGAATTGCACGGTTTTTACAAAAAGTATGATGCCCTGGCAGATAGTTTTGAGGCAAGACTTCATACAGTTTATTCTGCTTCCATAATTTACACTCTCTTGAAAGTTTATGATTTTGATAAAGACGAAAGAATTATAGCAGGCGTTCCTCTTTGGACAGACTTTTTGCTTTCCAGGCAGAGCGAAGCGCCTGAGACCTTTGGGGCTTTTTACTATTCTTATTATTTTGGAGAGCAAGAAAAAGAGCCAAGGTTTGTTGCAGGAACTGCAGCCTTGAGTATCTTTACCTTGCTTGATTTATATGAGAGAACGGGGGAGACGGTTTATTTAAGTTCGGCCAGGATGGCCGGGGACTGGCTATTATCCATGAAAAGGCCAGACGGAGTCATGAAAGCTGATAAAGAGTATGAAAATGGCCAGTGGGTTTTTGATGAAAGAGAATCTCTTTTGTACAATGGCCAGGTTCTGGCTGCTTTCTCCAGGCTCCATCTGGCTACTGGAGTTGGGGACTATTACTTAGCTGGAGAAAAAATAGCCCAGCACTTTCTTAGTAGGGTTGAGAAGGAAGGTTGCTATCTGGGGGACGATTACCGGATTAAAAACCCAATTTCTAGTGCCTGGCTGGTAATGTCTCTTTTGGATTTTTACAAAGCAAAGGAGAAGACAGAATACAAAACAGTTATTTTCCAGTGTGCTTCTGATCTTTTGGTCAGGCAAATGGAGGATGGAGGCTGGAGCGGGGCTTATTCCACGAGCGGAAACGGGTGGCTGGCAGAAGTAATGGGAGAAATGTATCATTTTTGCCAAAAAGAGAAAGGGGTTGAATGCATAAGGTACAAAGAAGCTCTTTTGGGAGTGATTGGTTGGTTGATGGAAAACACTTATTCCCAAGAGAATACAGCTAATTTACCCAATCCCGATATGGCTTTGGGAGGATTATTTTGGAACCAGGACAATAAATACGTCAGGACAGATGCCCTTTGCCATGGGCTTAATGCCTACCTTCTAATTGTCGAGGAGCTCTAAATTATGTTATTCTAAAATTATGCTAGACTATTTCTTTTTAGGAATAATTCAAGGAATCTTTGAGTGGATTCCCATATCGAGCGAGGGAGTGGTGGCTTTAGCCAGCCAGTTTTTTATAAAAGAGGTTAATCCTGTTGAGCTGGCTCTTTTTTTGCATTTGGGTACCCTTTTGGCGGTTTTAATTTATTTTCGGGAAGACTGGAAAAGAGTAGTTCTGCTTCAAGATTTAAAACTCCTTCGTTTTTTGATTATTGCCACCTTAATCTCTGCTGTCATTGGATTTCCCTTATACAAGCTCTTAAAAGATGTTTTGGTAGGTAGTAGTCTTTTGCTAATAATGGGTTTTGGGTTGCTCTTGACAGCTTACTTTCATAGCAGGAAGCAAACCCTTGGTTTTAGTTTAGAGAAGTTAGCTGTAATATCAGGTATCTTTCAGGGTTTGGCCGTCATTCCCGGGCTCTCGAGGTCTGGTTCCACCATCTTTGGTTTGAGTCTGGGCAATTTAGCACCGGCTGAGATATTGAAGTTTTCCTATATGATGTCTTTGCCCGTTGTTTTGGCATCTAGTTTTTATTTATTCCTGGGAAACCCAAGCCTTATTTTGGAAAGTTGGCCAGCCCTGATCAGCAGCTTTCTGGTTGGGTTGTTAAGCTTACGTTTCCTCATTACTTTAGCTTTGAGAATCAGTTTCTTTGCTTTCGCTCTTATTTTTGCTCTACTCTGCTTTTTTGGAGCAGCTGCGGGACTTTTAATTTAAAGGTCGCAAATAATTAATTAAGTCATATGCTGTCAAAATTACCAATTAATCTTGAGAAGATAAAACAAGAAGACCTGGATAAAGAAATATTAAGAGCCGGCATTTTAGCTGAGTTAGACGCTATTAACCTTTATGAGCAGATGGTAGGGATGACTCAGGACGGGAAGATTAAAAAGATTCTTTTAGATGTTGCCAGAGAAGAGAAGGCCCATGTTGGAGAGTTTCAGGCTCTTTTGCTAAAGATTGACGAAGAGCAGGTAAAAGAATTGGAAAAGGGCGAAAAAGAAGTGGAGGAATTAACAGAATAATTAAAGGAGTTGATTCTCAGGAGAGAGAAGTGATACAATAAGCTGATGGTAAAAAAGAGTTTTTTTGTTTTTTTTGTTGTTTTCTTTCTCAGCTCCCTTTTCTGGAACGCTAATTTTGTTTTAGCTCAAGAAAACATTGAGATCAATTTCTTTTCCAGCCAGACCTGTCCTCACTGTGCCGCAGAAAGGGAATTTCTTGTTGAGCTGGAAGAAAAATATCCTGAGATAAAAGTGAATGAGTACGAGGTTGTTTTTCATCCGGAAAACAAAACATTTCTGGAAGAGTTTTATAAAAACTACAATGTTCCAGAAAAGGACCAGGGCTGGGTGCCGGTGACATTCACTTCGACCAAATACTTTATTGGGTTTAATGATCAAGTTGCCCAAGAGATAGAAACTTGCCTGGAAGAGTGTTTGGGAGGGGAAACAAAACCTTTTCAGGAAATTAAGATACCCTTTTTAGGCAGTGTTGACATCACTAGTGTCTCCTTGCCCGTTTTAACTGTTATCTTTGGTGCTTTGGATGGCTTTAACCCCTGCGCTATGTGGGTTTTGCTTTTCTTGATTGTTCTTTTGATTAATACCCGCTCCCGAAAAAGAATGTGGCTTATTGGGGGCACTTTTATTGCTGCTTCCAGTCTTGTTTATTATCTCATTCTGACAGCTTGGTTTAACCTCTTTTTGGTAATTTCTTATGTCAACCTGACAAGACTACTGATAGGGGCTTTGGCTATTTTAGTCGGTCTCTGGCAGATTAAGAGCTTCTTAATGTTTCAGCCCGGTGTTTGTAAAGTTTTGGATGGCAAACCCGGCTTTCAAGATAGAATAAAAGAAAGATTGAGAATTCAGTCAGAAAAGCTGGTGGCTTCTCCTTTAACTTTTGCCATTTTTGGCGGAGTTATTCTCCTGGCCCTAGGAGTAAATCTGGTTGAGTTTTTCTGTTCTTCTGGCTTGCCAGCTATTTACACCAGGATTTTAGCCTCGCAGAACTTAAATGCCTTTTCTTATTATCTTTATCTTTTGCTTTACACTTTTGTTTTTATACTGGATGACTTAATTATTTTTTCTCTGGCTGTAGTTACCATGAGCAAGTTTGGTTTCACAGAGAAGTACAATTATTGGGCCACTTTAATCGGAGGCTTATTACTCATTGTTCTGGGGCTTTTATTATTATTTAAACCAGAATTATTAATGTTTGTGTAAATCCATGGCAAATTATAAAGTCAATAAAGAAAAATGTATAGGTTGCGGTCTTTGCGCAGCTAACTGTCCTGGAGGAACCGAATTAAAAGAGGATGGCAAGGCCGAAGTCATCGATTCTAAAAAGGTCAAAGAATGTGGAGGAGAGGAACTCTGTCCTTATGGAGCGATAGAGGAAAAAGAAGAAGAATAATGGACTTGACGGATGAAAACTTTGAAAAGGAAATAAAGGAAAGTCAGAGACCGGTTTTGGTTGACTTTTGGGCCGAATGGTGTAGCCCCTGTTCTATACTTACTCCGATTTTGGAGAAATTGACCGAAGAGTTTAAAGATAAATTTATTTTAGCCAAAGTGAATCTTGATGCTGCTCGTCTAACTGCCCAAAAATTGGGAATAGATAGAATCCCAATGGTGGTCCTTTTTAACGGAGGCAAACCAGTCAGCGGATTTATAGGAGCGAAACCAGAGCCAATAGTCAGAGAGTTATTAAATAAAATGTTAGAAGACGTCGCAAACAGAAAAGATGTTAAAGAGATAATTAAAAGCTATCAAGAATATGCTGAAAAAAATGGATTTAAGCTAAACCCTGATAAGGAAGTGACAGAAAGATTAGTGATGGGGTTGCTGGAGAACGAAAAGAAACACGGCTTCAGGTATTGCCCCTGCAGGCGGGTTACCGGCAACCAAGAAGAGGATAAAAAGAAAATCTGCCCCTGTGTTTGGCATCGCCAGGAAATTGAGCGAGATGGTCATTGTTTTTGTGGATTGTTCGTCAAGGGGTGAGGTTTTGGGCTGTGGATAAAATCTCTCTTTAAGAGAGTTGGCAGGGCTTGACCGTCCTTTTAATCAGAGATAAAATATAATAATATTTCATTTTTTTCTCAAAAATGGCTAAAATCCATATTAGTAAAATTCAAAAAAGGGACGGCACAATAGTTGACTTTGACCAGAGCAAAATTACCAATGCTATTTTCAAAGCCATTACCGCTACCGGGCAAGGGGACGGCGTTAGATCAAAGAAGCTTTCTGATAGGGTGGTTCAGATTCTCAATCGGAGATTTAAAGAAGAAGAAATTCCTCATGTAGAGCAGATCCAAGATATAGTGGAGGAGGTTTTAATTTTGGAAGGTTTGGTGGAAACTGCCAGAGCCTACATTTTATATAGAGAGCAGAGGAGAAGAATTAGAGAAACAGTTGGAGTGATTGACGAGTCAGTGGAAATGGTTGATAAATATGTTCAGGAACTAGATTGGCAGGTTCGGGAGAATGCCAATATGGCCTATTCTCTCCAGGGCTTGAATCATTACGGGGTTTCAGCCATTACCAAGAAATACTGGTTGAATAAAGTTTATCCAAAAGAAATCAGAGAGGCCTTGGAATCAGGAGACTTTCACATTCACAACTTAGATAGCCTTTCAACTTATTGTTGCGGTTGGGACCTTTATGATTTGCTTCTTAAGGGTTTTCGGGGAGTGGCCGGGAAGGTTGAATCAAAACCACCAAAACATTTCAGAACAGCTTTAGGTCAACTGGTTAACTTCTTTTATACGCTCCAAGGGGAAAGCGCAGGCGCACAAGCTATTTCTTCTTTCGACACGCTTTTGGCTCCTTTTGTTAGGTATGACAATCTTAACTACCATCAAGTAAAACAAGCGATTCAGGAGTTCCTGTTTAACATGGCCATTCCCACTCGGGTTGGTTTTCAGACACCCTTCACAAATATCACCTTAGACATCACCCCTTCGCCTACGTTATCAAAGCAGCCTGTCATTATCGGAGGAAAGCCTCAAAAAGAAACTTATGGAGAATTTCAAGAGGAAATGAATATGATAAATCAAGCTTTTTATGAGGGGCTAATGGAAGGAGATGCCAAAGGAAGGCCTTTTACTTTTCCCATTCCGACGGTTAATATTACTCCTGATTTTGATTGGGAGTCAAAGACCTTGGAGCCTCTTTGGGAAGCTACAGCTAAGTACGGAGTTAACTATTTTGCCAACTTTATCCATTCTGACATGAAGCCAGAGGATGTCAGGTCAATGTGTTGTCGGTTGAGATTATCAAACAAAGAACTTTACAAAAGAGGAGGAGGGCTTTTTGGCTCAGACCCCCTGACAGGTTCAATTGGGGTAGTGACGATTAATCTTCCCAGAATTGGTTATCTTTCTAAAACTAAAAAAGAATTTTTTGAAAGGTTAGCCAGGGTAATGGATTTAGCTAAAACCAGCTTGGAAATTAAAAGAAAGGCTCTGGATGATTTCATGGAAAAAGGCCTTTACCCCTATTCAAAATTCTATTTAGCTGGAATTAAGAAAATGAGAGGGAGTTATTGGGGAAACCATTTTTCAACCATTGGTATTCTGGGGATGAATGAAGCCTTGTTGAATTTTATTGACGATAACGTTGGTTCAAAAAGAGGCAGAAGGTTTACCATAGAAGTTTTGGACTTTATGCGAGAGAGATTGATAAATTACCAAAAAGAAACCGATAACCTCTATAATTTAGAAGCCACTCCGGCTGAAGGCGCTTCTTACAGATTAGCTTTAAAAGACAAAGAAAAATATCCCGAGATTATTACTGCTGGTACCAAGAAAGTTCCTTATTATACAAACTCTGCCCAATTGCCGGTTAACTACACAGATGATATTTTTGAAGCCTTAAAAATTCAAGATGAAATTCAATGCAAGTACACTGGAGGCTGTATTGAAAAAGGAAACAAGGTTTTAACTGATAAAGGACTATTACCAATAGAAGACATTATTAAAGATTTTGAAAAATTAAAGCCTATCAAAGCTTTAAGTTATAATCTGGAGAAAAAAAGTAGTGAGTGGGACGAAATTTTAGAAGCAGTAAAAATTGGTGTTAAAAAACACAATAAAATTAGAGTAGAAGGGGAACGAAATTTAGATATAGTTACTTCTGATTGGCATCCATTTTTCGTCCTCGAAAGATTCAAGCCAAATCCAACCTGTCCAATTTGCGAAGAAAAAGTAAAAAATATAAAAGCCTTTGCCACTCACATAAGATGGAATGCTGAATGCCGTGAAAGATATCAGGAATTTCCTAAATATCGGGTAATAGAGAAAAGAGCAGATGAATTAAAAATTGGAGATTATATTTTACAAAATTCTGATAATTTATATCCCGAAAAAGAGACAGAATTAAATGAAGATTTAATGTGGTTATTAGGATTCTTTATTGGCGATGGTTGTATTTCCAAATTTATCGATAATCGAGGAGGGAATAAGTTAAAAAAATATAAGATTCGTTTTTTCAGTGCCCATCAAGAGCCTTTAGAGAAAGTGGTGGAAATTTTAAATAAATATTTTAATTGTGAGGTTAAGGTAATTCATAATGAAAAAAGAAGCGAGGTGCTGAAAGAAGTTGTGTCCTCCCAAAAAATTGTTCTAGATTTTTTCTTTAAATATGGTTTTAAGTCGGGTAAGAAAGTTTACAGTGTTTTTATCCCTCAAATAGTAAAAGAAAATATTACCAAAAGCAATCTATTCTCTCTTATTAGTGGTTTAGTTGACAGTGATGGTAATATTACAAAAAGAGATGGTAATATTGAATATTTTACTGTTTCTTCTAAATTAGCCGAAGATATTTTAGAGATTTGCACTAAAGCAGGAGTTATAATTTCAAAGAGAGAGAAACCAACGAAAAGAAAAAATGAAGTAAATGGCTTTAGATTAATAATACCCTCTTACGAAGCGAGCAATATAAAAAATAAGTTAAAGATTACTGTTAATCCTTCAAGAATTAAAGAAAATTTATCTAATAGAAAAAAACGTCATCTTCCAGTGGTAAGAGTTAAAGGAGTTTCAAAAATTGATGTTCAAGAGAATCAATTCTACGATTTAATGACAAAGAAAAATCATAATTATTTAGCTGGTAAAAATTGCTTAGTTTTCGTTCATAACACGGTTTTACATCTCTTTTTGGGAGAAAGGATCTCTGATCCCCAGACAGCCAAATCTCTTGTTAAGAAAGTTTTTGAAAACTTCCACCTATCTTATATTTCTCTCACCCCTACCTTTTCTATTTGCCCTGTCCATGGCTACATCTCTGGAGAACACTTTTTCTGCCCGCAATGCACAGTTAAACAGCCCTGCGAAGTCTATAGCCGGGTAGTCGGTTATTTGCGTCCTGTTAATCAATGGCATGAAGGGAAACAAGAAGAATTTAAACAGAGAAAAGAATTTAAAATACCAAGAGATTTAGCCAGGGCTCAATGATAGAAATTGGTGGGTTTCAAAAAACAACTCTGATTGATTATCCAGGCAGAGTAGCCTGTACTATTTTTTTAATTGGCTGCAATTTCCGTTGTCCTTTCTGTTATTCGGCAGAGTTAGTTTTACCAGAGAAAATAAAAAAGCAGCCCAGGATTTCAGAGAAAGAATTGTTTGATTTTCTGAGAGAAAGACAGGGATTGTTGGAAGGGATTGTCATCTGCGGAGGAGAGCCTACCATAAATAAAGATTTACCGGAATTTATCAAGAAAATTAAAAATTTAGGGTTTTTGGTAAAACTGGATACCAACGGTTCCAATCCCGAGATGCTAAAGAAATTGATAGATGAAAATCTAGTTGATTATGTAGCTATGGATATCAAAGCGCCGAAAGAAAAATACGAAATGGCGGCCGGAGTAAAAATCAACCTAGCTGACATCGAGAAAAGTATCAAAATATTAAAAGCAGGAGAAGTTGATTTTGAATTCAGAATGACGGTAGTCCCGACCTTACACACTAAAGAAGATATTATAAGGATTGCCAAATGGATAAGTCCAGCTAAAAAATTTTCTCTCCAGAATTTTCGGGCAGAAAAGACTCTCAATCCCGGTTTTGCAAAAATCAAACCTTATCCAGATGAGTTTTTGGAATCAATTAAAAAAGAAATCTCGCCTTATTTTGAAACCTGCGAAGTGAGAAACTAAACTCGGCAGTCGAAGAGATAAATCTCTTCTTCATCTTCGTTTCCGCTTCGCGGAAACTCGATAAATGAATACAATTTTAAGGGTAAAAAATTTAAACGTGAAGTTAAACGATGAAAAAATCATTGAAGATTTATCTTTTGAAGTAAAAAAGGGAGATATTCTAACGATTTTGGGACCAAATGGAGCGGGGAAAACAGTTTTATTGAAAACTTTATTAGGAGTTTTGCCATATAAAGGAGAAATTGAGCGGCAAAAAGAAGTTAAAATTGGTTATGTTCCTCAAAGACTGCCATTTATAAAAGATGCCCCGATGAGCGTTGAAGATTTTTTGAACTGAAAGGAGCTTCAAAAAAAGAAATAAAAGAAATTTTAAATTCAGTAGGGTTTAAAGAGACTCCTACTTTATTCCAAAAGAGGGAATTAGGAGAGCTGTCTTCCGGGCAGTTTCAGAGAATATTAGTTGCCTGGGCTTTAATTAGAAATCCCGATATTTTGCTTTTTGACGAGCCAACCGCCGGAATTGATATTAGTGGTAAAGAGACCATCTACACTTTATTAGCTGAACTAAAAGAAAAAAGAAATTTAACGATTTTACTGGTTACCCATGACTTGAGTGTTGTTTTTAAATTTTCCAATTTTGTGATTTGTCTAAACAAATGCCCAATCTGTCAGGGTATTCCAAAAGAAGTTTTAACTCTAGAAAACTTACACAAACTCTATGGTGAAGAAGTGAAATTCTACGAGCACCACAAACACTAAAAAAATTTCAATTACCCGAGCATAGCGAAGGGCGAAGATAAAGACAAACTCCCAAGCCCGAAAGGGCGCAGGGTCATAGATGAAGGATTGTCCTTCATCGCCTCCGAAGGGGCAAACTTCATCGACTCTAAATATTATGGACTTTCAATTTTTTCTTAGTTTAATTTGCGGAGTTTTTATTGGAGGAGTGGCGGGATATTTAGGAACTTTAATGCTCTCAAAAAGAATGGTTTTAGCTGCCGGTCCCTTAGGTCACCTAACTTTGCCTGGAATTGCCCTGGCTTTGCTTTATGGCTTTGATGTTTCTTTGGGAGCTTTCCCTTTTGTTATTTTAGGAATTATTTTAATTTGGCTTTTTGAAATAAGGACAAAACTACCAATGGAAGCTTTAACTGCTGTTGTTTTTGCTTCAGGCGTTGCCATTGCTTTTTTATTTTTGCCAATTGAACAGGCAGAAACCGCTTTAATCGGTGATATTTCCAAAGTTAATTTTTGGGACACAGTAATAGTGAGCTTTTTATGTCTTTCTCTCTTTTTAATAATCAAAAAAATTTATTCTAAAATAACCTTGATTAATATCTCTGAGGATTTAGCAAAGTCTGAGGGAATAGAGGTTAAAAGATATAATCTTTTGTATTTGTTATCTATTGCGATAATTGTTGCCCTGGGAGTAAAAGTGGTCGGAGGTCTTTTGACTGCCGCTTTAGTGGCAATTCCGGCCGCTACTAGCAGAAATTTCAGTAAAAATTTATTTCAATTTTCTCTTTTAGGATTATTATTTGGAGCGATAAGTTCGCTTTTGGGAATTTTTCTTTTTAAAGTAATTGGATTTCCGGCTGGCCCTTTGATTGTTCTTGTTGCTACTTTCTTTTTCTTAATTTCTTTAATTCTCAAGCCCCGTTAGAAATTAGACAAAGAATCAAAGCGCTAATATAAGACTTCAAAATTTCTAACGGGGCAAGAAAAGATGATAGAAGAATTGGAAAGAATAAAAAAAGAGGTTCTGGATTGTAAAAAATGCGAACTTTATAAAACCAGAAACAATCCGGTAATTGGAGAAGGTTCAGTTGAGGCAAAAATAATACTGGTAGGGGAGGCGCCAGGAGCTTCTGAAGACAAAACAGGTCGACCCTTTTGCGGAGCTGCAGGAGAGGTCTTAGATGAACTTTTGAGATCAACAAAAATCAAAAGAGAAGAAGTTTATATTACAAATTTGCTCAAATGTCGTCCGCCAGAGAATCGTGATCCTCAATCAGAAGAAATTGAAGCCTGCACTCCTTATCTAGAGAGACAAATTAAAATCATTAAACCAGAAGTAATTTGTCCCTTAGGAAGATATTCAATGAGATTTCTTATGGAAAAATATGGTCTGAAAGAGCAAATTGAGGGAATCAGTAAAATTCACGGAAAAGTTTTTGAATCTAGAAGTTTGTTTGGGGGAGTAAAGATTATCCCTCTTTATCATCCAGCCGTAGCTACCTATAACCCTAATCTTAAAGAGATCTTAAAAAGAGATTTTAGTGTTTTGAAAAGTTGCTAAGATTATTCTAACGGGGTTGGCAATAGATAGTTATGGGTGTATATTCAAAATGGAAAGGTCGTTTATAAATCATTTAGCATAAAAATATGCCAAGATTTGACGGAACAGGTCCTGGAGGTTCGGGTGCCGGCACGGGCTGGGGTTTAGGCCCTTGCGGCGCAGGAATGGGACGAGGAAGAGGCTTTGGTCGTGGATATGGAAGAGGATTCGGTCGGGGAAGGCCTTCATTCCTTTATGGATATTTTTTCCTCGGCAGTCGGTTATATTGGAATTAGGATTTCCAAAAAGCCGGAGGACCAAAAATATCCTTATGGCCATTACAAGTTTGAGGTTTTAGGAGGTGCGATTATCACTATAATTCTTTTGATAACGGGTGCGGGAATTATTTACGAGGCTTTTCAAAACCTTCTTAATCCGGAGAAAATAACAATCGGTTACTTGGCTTTCGGTGTAATGGTATTTTCGGCCATCGTGAACGAATCAATGGCTAGAATAAAAATTCATTTTGGCAAAAAGGAAAACTCCATCAGCTTGCTTTCAGACGGATTCCATTCCAGGGTTGATGTGTTTGCTTCCTTGGCGGTCCTGGTAGGATTATTCTTTGCCAAATATTGGATTTATACCGATTCGCTTTTGGCTCTGCTGGTCGGTTTCTACATCGTCAAAGAATCTTTTTCGTTGGGCAAGGAAGCTGTTGATTCTTTGCTTGATGTCTCGGCAGGAGAAGAAATTGAAGAAAAGATAAAAACAATCGCCAAAACCCAAAATGTTGAAATTTTTTCCCTAAAAACACAGAAAAAAGGTTCAGTTATCAATGCCAATTTAGAAATAGAACTGCCAAGTAATTTAAGCGTGGAAGAGGCAACGAAAATTTCTGAAGATTTAAGAAAAAAATTAATGAAGGAAATTGAAAATCTTTCTTATGTTGCCATTCAAATTAAAAGTCATGAGGTTTCGACTGGATTTTACAAGCCCGCTTTTGGTCGAGGCTTCGGCTGGCAGAGGCAAGGTCGGTTTAGAAGAAGTGTAAAGGGGGCAGCCAGTCGGGGGCCCAGCGGTTATTGTACTTGTCCAGAATGCGGATACAAAATGCCGCACCAACAGGGAATACCTTGCCCAAACTTGAAATGTCCCAAATGCGGCACAAATTTAAGTAGAGAATAATATGCCGAGACCAAGACTTTTTCGGAGAATAAAGTTTAATCCCAATGTAACCTATTTTAAACCCCGGGGCGTGCCGATGAGATTTTTGGAAGTAGTTGAGCTGACTGGCGAGGAAGCTGAGGCTTTAAGGCTGAGGAATATCCAGGATTTGGAGCAAGAAGAAGCAGCTAAGAGAATGAACACTTCCCAAAGCACTTTCCAAAGGATATTAACCTCTGCCTACAAGAAGGTTACTAAAGCCCTGATAGAGGGTAAGGCAATAAAAATAATAAAATGAATACCTCCGAGCGGTTGCAGGGCTTGACTACCACTTTTACTTAAATTAAGCTAAAATAAGACTGTGGATAACCCCCCACCACTTTGTCGTAATTTAAGACTCAATAACAAGATTTTAGCTCAATGAGAAAAAGTTATTGCAAAGTGGTGGGGGGTAAAGGTCGTTCTGAAAATTAATCTTTTTTAAAATACTATGCAAGGTTACTGTGTTAAATGTAGAAAGAAACAAGAGATCAAGAATCCAAAGGAAGTGACAATGAAAGGAAAGGGTGGAGTAAAGCGAAAGGCTATGACCGGTGTTTGCCCAAAATGTGGCACCAAGATGTTCCGAATTATGGGTAAGGCCTAAGGTCTCGGTATTCAAGGCTTCCGGAAGTCTTTAATGTGAACGTCCAGAGTTAAAACCTTTGGGCGTTTTCTTTTCTGTTATAATAAAGTAATATAGAGATTAAGCCAGGCTTAATATAAAAATGAGAAACCCTTTTAAGACAATAGTAGTTAATCTAGTTGGTCTTTATGGAAAACTAGCCATAAAGCCCTTTAAGAACAGCCTAAGAAAACTGTATTTAAAACAGCTGGAGCCGAGAATGAAAGAAAACAAAATTGCGGTAGCCGAGATAGACGGTATTAAATACAGGGTTGACCTGAATATCAAGAGTGGAGTTGAGATGTATTATGGCAGAGGCTATGAGCCCTTTGTTTCGGCCGTCGTTGACAGGTTTGTAAAAACTGGCATGACGGCAGTTGATATCGGAGCCAATATAGGCATTCATACCTGTCGTC
Source organism: uncultured Candidatus Saccharibacteria bacterium (assembly GCA_964501545.1). GTDB lineage: Bacteria > Patescibacteriota > Minisyncoccia > Minisyncoccales > RBG-13-42-11 > CAZCSH01. Next base: position 2,596 of record CAZCSH010000009.1, on the reverse strand, counting down.
TGGCAAAAGATGTGGGTCAAGAGGGAAAAGTAATAGCTTTTGAGCCAGACGAGAAAAATATAGAAAAGTTAAAACATAACTTAAAACTAAACAATTTAAACAATGTGATAATAAGAAAAGAAGCTTTGTCTGAGACCAACCCCCTTAATTTAAAAGAGCGAGTAGATTTTATAAAAATTGATACTGACGGCTACGAGTATAAAATAATTAAAGCCAGCTCTGATCTAATCAGAAAATATAAACCCAAAATGGTGGTTGAATTTTGTAAGTTTAGTTTAGCCTGGCATAATAATACTTTAGATGAGTTGATTGATTTATTATATTCTTTAGATTATTCTCTCTATTCACTCAATAATCTTAAACGCCTGACCAAAGAATCGCTCTTTGCTCTTTATGAAAAAACACCCCCCATTCCAGGGTGCTCACTAGGGGCAGTGATTAATGTTTTGTGTTTGTCCAATGAAAGTTAAGCCCGGTTTAATTATGGTTTTTCTTTTTGGGCTGAATGTTTTGGCTTGGTTTTGGGTCTACGATTTGAGCCAGGTCAAAACTCTAGAGATTACTTTCTTTGATGTTGGCCAGGGAGACGCAATTTTTATTGAAACACCAGAAAGCCATCAGATTCTGATTGACGGCGGGCCGGACGGTACGGTTTTGGAAAAATTGGCTGATGAGATTCCTTTCTGGGACAGAACTATTGATTTAATTGTTTTAACCCACCCAGAGCACGACCACATTGGGGGGCTCTTGGAGGTTTTAAAGAGATATAAGGTGGAAAATATTCTCTGGACAGGAGTTTTGAAAGAGACGGCAGAGTACAAAGAATGGAAAAGGTTGATTCAAGAAGAGGGGGCTAAAATATATATTGCCAAAAGAGGTCTTTCGGCTGAGCCCGGCCTAATCGAAATAAAGGTTCTGTTTCCTTTTGAGAGTTTAGAAAACCAAGAGATGAGCAATACTAACAACAGTTCCATTATTTTCCGATTAGTCTTTGAAAATAATTCTTTTTTATTCACTGGTGACGCCCCTAAAACTGCGGAGCGTCAATTACTAAGCCAGGCCAAAGAAGAGATTAGAGCCGATGTCTTAAAGGTGGGGCACCACGGCAGTAAAACCTCCAGTCTAGAAGAATTTGTAGCTGGGGTTCTGCCAGCAGTTGCCGTGATATCTGTAGGTCGAGACAACAAATATGGTCATCCGAGTCCTGAAACATTGGAGACTTTGGAAAAATATGGTATAAAGATTGTCAGGACAGATTTAGAAGGTAATATTAAGATTACTTCCAATGGTCAATCGTATGAAGTTTCCACTTTTTAAAACTAAAATTAAAGGACTTAAGAAGGAGTTTGATTTGAATAACCCCAAAGAAAGGAAAAAGTATTTTCAGGCTAAAGCCGGACCAGAAATTAAAAAACTCAGGCAATATCTTAAAAAAGGAAATACTTTCATAGCTTATCTTTTAGGGAAGAAAAGTTCTGGCAAGGGAACTTACTCTAAAATGTTTGCCGAAGTGGTTAATCCTGAGATGATAGACCATTTTTCTATTGGTGATATGATTCGTGAGGTTGATACAGAGCTGGCAGATAAGAAAAAAAGAAAAGAGTTAATTGAGTTTTTGGAAAAGAACTATCGGGGTTGGAAGTCGATTAATGAATTACTTTCTCTTTTGGAAACCAGAAGCACCACAACTCCTCTTTTACCCACAGAGCTTATTTTGGCATTAATCAAGCGGGAGATTGGTCAAAGAAAGAAAAAGACTCTCTTTATTGATGGTTTTCCTCGAGACTTAAACCAGATTAACTTCACCCTTTTCTTTCGGGATTTGGTAGGCTACCGAGAAGATGCCGACCTTTTTGTCTTGATTGATGTGCCGGAGCAGGTGATAGATGAAAGAATAAAGTACCGAAGGGTTTGTCCCCGTTGTCAGACTTCCCGGAATTTCAAACTCCTGCCGACTTCAAAAATAGAATATTCTGAAAAAGAAAAAGCCTTCTATTTGCTTTGCGACAATCCTGCTTGTCAGCCAGTTCGTTTAGAGCCAAAAGAAGGAGATGTTTTGGGCATTAAACCAATTCAAGCAAGGCTAAAGAGTGATGAACAGCTACTTTCTCAAGCCCTTTCTCTTTACGGTGTTCCCAAAGTGCTTTTGAGGAACTCGGTGCCCAAGAAGCTAGCCAGACAGTATATTGATGATTATGAAATTACTCCAGAGTATCGTTACGCTTGGAATGCTAAGAAGAAAAAAGTAGAAGTTAAAGAGAGTCCTTGGGTGGTTCTGGATGACGAAAAGCAACCTTCTTACAGTTTACTTCCTCCGCCTGTTGCCGTTTCTTTAATAAAACAAATAGTAAAAATCCTTAATCTCTAGACCCTTCTTTTTTGGCATTGACAGCCCTGCCTTAAAAACGATATAATAAAATAGGTTCCGCTTCCTTCCTAGTTAAATCTGGTACAAAAGTTCTTTAGGGGATTCTGACATGATTCTTAGCCTGTGGGCTAAGACTGAGAGTCCCACCTGGAATTTTTTCCGATAAAATTTCTAGGAGCAGCGGAACCATCAAAAATCCCTCCAGAAGAGGGGTTTTTGAATTAGTCG
>CAZCSH010000008.1:0-19390 GCA_964501545.1 uncultured Candidatus Saccharibacteria bacterium | reverse complement strand
TGAGGCCAGCCCCGAGCTTCAAAATGGTGGTGGATGGGAGAAGCTAAGAATATTTTCTTCCCTCTAAATCTTTTAGAAAGGAGCTGCAAAATAACCGACCCCGACTCCATCACTAATAAAAACCCAATCACCGGTAAGACCAAAACGGAGTCAGTTAAGAAAGCAACAACAGTTAAGGTAGCGCACAAACCCATCATCCCAGTTTCTCCCATATAGAATCTGGCAGGCGGTATATTAAACCACAAGAAAGCCAGCAACGCTCCCAGAATAACAGCGCAAAAGGAAGCTATGTCCACCTGGCCCAAAAACAAAGCAATCCCCGAAAAAGCGCCAAAGATAGCAGCAAAAGCTCCTCCGGCCAAGCCATCCAAGCCATCTATCACTCCACCTGAATAAACTGCCAGCATTACTAAGACAAACAAGGGAATATACCAGCCATCTATCTCCCAATCGCCAAGTCCCGGGATATGAAGGGTACTCCAGTCAAGTTTAAAATAAAACCAGAGAGCCCCGATTAAGCCTATTAAAGCAATGACTAACAACCTCTTTTTCAGGCTCAAACCGCCGGCTATGTACTTTCCCTTACCAACAACCTGCAAAACATCATCCACCAGGCCTAACAAAGAAGCTGCTACCAGAGTAAATAAGGGCAGCCAGGTTTGATTCCGGCTTAAGAAGTTTAGCTTGTCTAAAAGCTTAATATCTGTCAGCTGGGAAAGAAAAAAGAAAAAGAAAATCAGAATTAAGGGGGTTAGCCAGATTAAGACACCCCCTGCCCTGGGGACTTGAGTTTCTCCTTTGGCATGGAACTTCTGGAAAATAGGAACTGCCTTTCCGTCCAGAGACTTGGTTCTTACCTCTTTCCGCCAAAACTTATATTTATAAAGAAAATGGGTTAAGGCAGGAGTTAATAAGAAAGCTAAAAGAAAGCCAGCTGTTCCCAGGCTAAAGACTTTAAGGACATTAATGGTAATTTCTGAAATGTCCATTTTCTTTCTTTACCAATTGTACGCTACCTCTACCCAGTTAACTAATTTCTCCATGTCTAAAAACCGGCTCGGGCTGCCCAAAATTACATTGATTATTTCCCCTTGGTTTTTAGGAGCCTTGACCACCAAAAGCATACAGCCCAAAGCCTCTTCCGTATAGCCAGTTTTTCCCCCAATAATACCTGGCATTCCCCCCAAGAGCTCATTGGTATTGGTTAACTCTGGCCCCAAAAGAGTGTATTTTTCAGTAGCTAAAATCTGCCAGATTAGAGGATGAGATAAGAGTTTTTTGGTTAAGAGAATCAGGTCTTGGCCGCTGGAATAGTTAAGGCGAGTGCCAGACTCTTCGGGATCCAGACCTGTCACATTAAAGAACTTAGTATTGTTTAAACCCATTTTTTCTGCTTCCCAGTTCATAAGCTCGACGAACTTGCTATGACTCATCCCATCGTAATCTGCTGCTAAAGCAAAGGCAGCGTCATTGCTCGACTCTATCAGCATGGGATACAAAAGATATTCAACCGAAAACTCTTGGCCGGCTGTCAAACCGCCAAAACTCTCTTCTTGTTTTACTGCTTCCTGGGAAACAGTAATCCTCTTTGATAAATCATAATTCTCCATAACCACAAAAGCAGTCATTAGTTTGGTTAAGCTGGCCAAAGGAAGACTGGTTTGAGCGTTCTTTTCCAAAAGAACCCTTTCTTTTTCCTCTCCCAAAAAAACAGAAAGGACAGCTTTAGCTCCCAGTTCGGGCTCTATCGCATCAGCCTTCTTGATTGGCTTTAATTCTCTCAATCTTTCGTCCAAAGAAACTTGGGCAGTAAAAATGCCGGGGTTTTCTCCTAAAGTCTGCCAAAAGAAAAACTCTTCCAAAGCCTTCTCCAAATTATTAACTCCCCACCAAAAAGGCAGGCTCAGCAAAAAAGAAACCAGGACTATCTTTTTTTTCATTTATCAAAATAAATTGAAAATTTATTGACCAAATTTTTGTTTACAAAAATGAAGGTGAAGATGAAAACGAAGTTTTCATCGCCGAAGATCGGGCAAAGATATTTTCTTCAAAAATATCTTTTTCAAATATTTCAATTTTGAAATATTTAACTGAATTGAAAATTCATTGAGCTTTCTTTTTATTCTTAATTTCTATCCCAAGCTCTTTTAATTGTTCCTCTTCAACGTTTGAAGGCACGTCCATCATTAAATCTCGGTTATCCCCTGTTTTGGGAAAAGCTATCACCTCTCTAATATTTGGTTCATTTAAAACTATAGCTAAAAATCTATCAATACCCGGGGCAATTCCACCATGGGGCGGCACTCCATAACTGAAAGCTTCAAAATAATGGGCGAAATTCCGCTTGACCACCTCTTTTTTATGACCGAGAACCTCAAAAACAGCCAGGAGTAAGTCCAGGTTGGTGGTTCTGATACTTCCTCCTCCTATTTCATAACCATTTAGGACAAAATCATATTGACGGGCCAGTATCTTTTCTGGATATTTTTTGATTTCTTTTACATTTTCTGTCTGAGGTTTGGTAAATGGATGGTGCATAGCTCCCCACCTTTTTTCATCTTGATGCCATTCAAACATTGGAAAGTCAATCACAAAACAAAAAGCTAATTCTTTTGGATTTTTCTTATCTTTTCTCAAATCAGGTTTGTCAGTTTTATATCTTTTCATTGCTTCCTGGTAAGTAATTCTCGGGAAGGGAATTTTTTGGATTTTCTTTTCGGGAAATAGTTTTTTAATAATTGAGCAATAAAGTTTTTCGGTTAAGGCTAAAATTTCTTCTTGGTCAGCAAAAGCCATTTCAATATCCAATTGGGTATGTTCTGCCTGTCGGTCTGCCCTAGGATCTTCATCCCTCAAACATTTGGCTACCTGGAAGTATTTTTCAATTCCAGAAACCATCAACATTTGTTTAAATTGTTGAGGGCTTTGGGGAAGAGCATAAAATTTACCTGGTTGTAATCTTGAAGGAACCAGAAAGTCTCTAGCCCCCTCAGGCGTGGATTTAGTTAAGATAGGCGTTTCTACTTCAATAAACCCTTCATCTTTCAAGAAATTTCTCATAAAGTGGATGACTTCCTGCCTGACAATTAAATTCCTTTTCATTCTCTCTCTTCTCAAATCCAGATAGCGGTATTTTAATCTTTTTTCTTCGTTTATCTTATAACCTGCATCATCAATAGAAATCGGTAGAGTTTTAGCCTCAGCCAGAACTGCCAACTTTTCTGCCTCTAGCTCCATTTTTCCAGTTTCAACTTTTGGGTTTTGCATTCCTTCGGGTCTGTTTTTTACTTTCCCCTCGACGCAAATCACCCACTCTGGCCTCAAAGTGTTTGCTATTTTGTAGGTTTTTTCTTCTTTAGGCGTAAAGACAACCTGGAGTAGGCCGCTTATGTCTCTCAAATCAATAAAAATAATCTTTCCATGATCTCTTCTGGTATTAACCCAGCCGCAAACCTTAACTGATTTTCCAAGATATTTAGTTGTCTCTTTGTTCAAAATTCTCTTCATTTACCGAGCCCGCCACGAGCGGGCGAAGGTGGAAATGAGCAAAGCTCATTGACCTTTTAAATAACTTTTTACTTTATTAATAATCTCTTTGGGGGTGTAGGCAGTTTTGATCAAATACTCTTTTACCCCTAATTTCAAAGCTTCTTCTTTTGTCTTTTGGTCATCATAATTTGAAAAAACAACCACTGGGATCAAGGCTAAACCTCTCTTTTTTCTTAACTTTCTTAAAAAGCTAATCCCATTTTCTTTTGGAAGTAAAATATCAAGTAAAATTAAATCTGGTTTTTCTTTGGAAATTTCTTTTAGCGCCTCTCCTCCCATCTCAAATAAATCCACCCCAAAACCAGCCTGAATGAACTTATCGCGATACATCTCCCCTAAAATCTTTTCATCTTCGATAATAAGGATTTTCTTTTTCATTTACCGAGCTTCCGAAGGAAGCGAAAGTGAAAAATAAGATTTATCTTCTTTGACCTATTGGTAATTCAATAAAAAAGGTGGATCCTTTGTTTTTGCCTTCTGATTCTGCCCAGATCCTGCCTTTATGCATTTCAACAAATTTCCTGGCAATATACAAGCCAATTCCTGCTCCCTGGATAAAGTGCCTGTGGCCAGTTCTGGCTCGGGTGAACATCTCAAAAATGTCTTGCATCTCCTTTTTTGTCATGCCTTGTCCTGTGTCAGACACCTTTATCTGGGCTGTTTGGCCTGTTCTTTTTAATTCAACAATAATGCCTCCTTCCTGAGTGTATTTTATAGCATTATCTACAATATTTAAAACAACCTGCCTCATTTTATCTGCGTCCATTCTCATTTTGGGCAAAGGAGAAATCTTCTTAAACTGAAGAGACAGCCCTTTCTTTTCTGCATTAATACCCAACTCCGAAATAACGCTCTGGATTATCTGTTCCAAAGAAGCTGACTCCAAGTTTAATTCAATCCTGCCTGCTTCCAGCCTTGATAAGTTTAACAAATCACTGACCAAGCCTATTAATCTCTCATTGCTCTCATATACATTCTCCATGGGCCTTGAGAGTTTTGGAGATAACTTTCCATAGGTGCCCTCAATAATCATTGATATGTAGCCCTTTACAACTGCAAGAGGCGTTCTTAGTTGATGAGAGGCAATGGAAATAAACTCTGACTTGCTTTTGCTCAATTTGTCTACCTGTGCGTACAAACGCTGGAGTTCAACTCGCCTTTTAATTTCTTGAATAACACTGCGGATTAAGAAGTAGCCAAAGATAACAAAAAGAATAAAAAGGACGATTTTCCAGATATATTCAAACAATGATTCTGATATCAAAATGTTAACTAGAAGCAAAATGGCAATCACCCCAACCAAAATCTGCGTCAAAACCACCCTCATTCCAAAAAGCTCTCTCTTTACAATCGCATAGGCCGTAAAGCCGATAAGAAATATAAAAGAATAGTTCCCAAAGTACGAATAGCGAAAATCGTCCAGCCAAAGAGGAAAAAAAATGTTAAAAATAAAGTTTATTACAATCAAGAAAAAGAAACCCAAAAGTACGTATTGGATTTTTAGTCTTTCTTGAGGCTCCGAGGTTTTATAATATTTTTTGGAAAATAATATCAGTATAAAAATACATATCAGGAAAACAAAACCAAAAAAGATAAATTTGCCAACGTTAGGCAAAATAGGATTCATGCCCCATTCAGTCGTTTCCATCCTGCTTGCAACGAAGTTGGTAAATAGCGACAGAAAGACTAAAGAAAGACCGGCAATTGTCACAGCTTTGTTTAAAACAGGAAAGTCTTTTATTTTGTTCAAAAAATGCAGGGAGAAAAAATAAAGAAACATTATAAAAATAAACACTCCGGCAAAACCCAGTTTTGCCCAGACAAAAGCAGTCTCTGTTTGGGTTTGCAGTCGCATTATGTAATAAAAACTAATCCAAGCAACATAAGACACAACCATCAAAGAAAAATATCTATTAATTTTACTTTTCGGGCTAGAACTCAAAACCCAAATTCCTAAAAAGCATCCTAGAATATCAATTACAAAAATAGTAATTTGAGGTAGCTCTAAAATGAATAGAGGAGTGGCCATTTTAGATAAAACCTTTAGCGATTAAATGAAGAATTAAAAACTTTTCTGCGCCAACAAGAATTTTTTTCCCGTTAACCCTTCTTGTTTTTTTATTTATCTTTTTTATTTGATAATAGCTTTTTTCCCATTCTTCCAGAAGCTTTTTTTCAACCTGAGATTTCCTTATTTTTTTAATAAGGTTTGTTGCGTTTGCCAAGGTTAGTTCATCAGTAGTTATCGCTCTCCCATCAAGGGCATAGGCTATTACCCCACTTGTAAAGTCGTTTTCCTTCACTTCCCTTTCCCAGGTACTTACCCAATTACCGATCTTTGACATTTTTTGCAAGAGCCAAGCCATCTCTCTTAATGTGCCCAAGTGTTTGTTTTTGAAAGTCGGTGAAACCATTAAATCAATTGTATAACTAACAATACCCTGCATATTATAGGGTAAATATTGCCAGTATTCTGTTGTATTGATTAAATTAGAAGTTTTGTTGACCAATTGGGAATATCTCATTGCATTGAGCACCTGAGCAAAATCGTATTCAAAAACTTCTTTGAACTCTTGATATCTGGGAAATTTTTTAATGTTTCTTTTTAGATAGTTCCATAATCTCTTGGTCAAAAAAAGATATCTTTTTTCTTTGTCGCTAAGTTTACTAAGGTTCATATTCTTTTGTTCAAATGGAATCTTAAGCAACTCATTCAAAAAAACTCTATTTGCGGTTTTATCAGCAATATCATCCAGCAAAGTAATAAACATAATCATCAAAGTTCGCACCCGCCAGATAGACTTCTCGTATTTCTTAGGGACGACGGGAACGGTAACTACTTGGACTGCTTTGTACATCCATTTCCATAAAAACCTATTTCTTTCACCGAATTCTTCGTATGTCTTTATCCATTTTAGGAGTTTGGGAGACAGCTTTATTTTTTGAATTTCTTTTAGTTCCTGTCTTGTTTTCTTTGGCGATAGCTGTTTTAAAATTTTTTCAATTACCATAGTTTTTAATTTATACCGAGTTCCTGGCTGACTTTTGGGTCAAGATTAGTTGTAATTAATTGTTTAATTTCTTTGGGTTTAACCCATCTAATTTCAGCTATTTCGTGGGGCTCTCTGGGTTTAGCAATGGGTCTTGGCGAAGCTAATTTACAAAGGTGGTAGACAATGCCGACTGGAAATTGAGGATGATATCTAAGAGATATTTCTTTGATTGAATAAACATCATACCCGGTTTCTGCCAATATCTCTCTTTTAACACATTCGCTTCTGCTTTCATTCAACTGTTGTTTGCCGCCAGAAAAAGCCCAGGTTAAAACTGAGCCGTCACTACCTACTTCTTGTTGAGCCCGGCGAATCATCAAAACCTCGCTTTTATCATTAACAACCACTCCTAAATTAAGAAAATCTTCCACCTCTAAGTTTTGCCTAGCAGACTTTTTATTTTTCTTCATAAATTTTCACTCTCCTATAATTTGAACTTGGATTTTTCTTGATCTGGCTTTATCTAATTCAACAAAGAAAAGTCTTTGCCACTGGCCCAATTGTAATTTTCCCCTTATTAGATTCAGAGTGACATTAACCGGCAGATAAATAGCTTTGCAGTGGGCATGGCCGTTGGCGCACTCATCGTCACACATATTGACCGTTCTCTTATTAAAATCATCGTGCTCATACTTTATGTCTTTGGGAGCTAATCTTTCTAAGTTCTTTTTTATATCCTCTATTAATAAGGGTTCCCTTTCATTCAAAATTAAGGCAGCTGTTGTATGGAGGGTTTGAATATTCACCAAACCATTTTGAATTTGGCTCTCTTGGACAAACTTAAACACTTCTTCTGTCATATCAATAAAATCAAACTCATGCTGGGTTTGATGTTGGAATATCTTATGAACGCTTTTCATATCGGATTATTTGTTCCTTGCCATTATAAAATCAGCTAACTCATCCAGAAGCCCATTCCATTTATTTGGAGGAAGGGATTTCAACTGAAGCTTAGCTTTTTTAACGTATTTTCCTCCCAGAGACAGAGATTTTTCTTTAGCCCCTGTCTCTTTTATAAGTTCTATCGCTTCTTGAATATCTTTCTCCTTTATCTGTTTTTTTCTTAAAATGGTCAGTAGTTTCCTTCTTTTTGTTATAGATAGTTCCTGGAGGGCGAAAAAGATAACAATATTTCCCAGCTTTCTTTCTTTAATATCATGGCCTATTTTTTTGCCAAATTTCTTTTCTTTACCAAAGATATCTAAGATATCATCTTTTATCTGAAAGCCAACCCCCAAATGGAATCCATAATTTTTTAGAGCCTTCTTTTGTGTCGTGGTGGCAGAAGCTGAAATTGCTCCAATCTCACAACAAGCTTGAAATAGAGAAGCTGTTTTCTTGCTCACCATATTAAGATAATCTCTTAGATGAAGGGTTTTATATCTATTCTTCAAAACATACTTCTCGTCTTCCCTGCCCGACTGCTCAAAAAGAATGTCTAGAATTTCTCCCTCAACAATTGTTTTCATAACTGCAGCAAATAATCGAGACGTTTCAGCTGGTTTTTTACTTTGACCAGCTGCATAAAAACTAGCGGCTGAATAATCCATACCCACGCACTCAGCAATGGATTTACCAAATTTAAACCAAGTTGTCGGCTTTCCCCTTCTGAAATTGCTATGGTCAATAATGTCATCGTAAATTAAAGTGCAAGTGTGCAAAATCTCAAGACCTGCTGCAGGATAAAGAACGTCTCTTAGTTTTCCTCCACAAACCAGACAACTTAAAGCAGCCAAGATCGGTCTTAACCTCTTGCCTCCTGCTTCAATTTGGTAGTTGAGAAGTTCTTGGGTTTTCTTATCAACAGATAATCCCAAAACTTCTTTGATTTTGGGATCAACTATTCTTGCGGTTTTCTCAAAAAAGGCTTGGAGGCTATCTTTATCAGCTTTTCCCATGGATTTAGTTATTTTACCAGATTTTATTCACAATACCAAAAGGTTTTAAAATCTTTAGCGCCTGATATAATAAGGTTATGATATATCCACATACAGTTCTCTTGCACAGTCTTATGGCTATTTTATCTGCCATCAGCCTACTTTACCTTTTCTTCAAAAAGGAGAGCCTTAAAAAACATACCATAAAACTATACTTTAACTGGTTTCTTTTTTTCTTTTTGTACAATGTTTTTCTTGTTTTACCTTTGTTAATTTTTAATGAATTGAATATTTTTACTGGTGTGGCATATGTTTTAGCGCTTTTATTTTTAAGCCTTGGGGGGTTGCAAGGATTTATGCTTGGGTTAAGTTTTTGGGATGTAGATCACACAATAAGCAGGCGACTTTCTTTATTTTATCTTATAGGAGCAATTTTTGCCGTTCTTTTGCACGTTGTTTTCTTTGAGGTGCCGCACGGAAGTTTGGATGGCAATATAGTACTATGGTATATGAATCAACCTGTTTCACTTTTTTACGCCTTAGTTGTGTCTGTAGCGTCTTGGATGGTTGCCTGCGCCTTGTTGAAAAATATATTTTCTTTACTACATTTTCTCTTAAAGATAAGGTTGATTTTTCTCTCTTTAAGTACGTTAATCTTGCCCTTTGCCGCCCTTTTTTATTTTGGCGCAACAGACGTTATGCCTGTCTATATTGCATTTCTTATAGTCGGTATATCCCTTAGTTTCTTCATTATGGGCAATATCGGTATTGGCGTCTTGAGAAAACTTGACAAAAGAAAACAAAAACTCCGCTCCACTGGCGGAGTTTTGAATGCCAAGTTTCCTTGATAATTTACCAATTACTTACATTGCTGGCGGTCCAGAAGGAGGAGCTGGGGGTGTTGGTGGGGTTGGTGGGGTTGGTGGGGTTGGTGGGATGAATGGACCTCCTTCTCTTGGGCCTTGAGGTCTTCTTGGTAAGGTGGGGCCTCCACCTTTCTTTTTGCCCATGAAATACCAAACCACAACAGCCAGAACCACAACAGCAACGATTATCCAGAAAAGAGTCATAACTAATATTGTTTGTAAAGATTATGAAATCGACCTTGAAACAAGTTTCTTTTTATATTTTCCTTTTCTTTCTTCTTTTTGTCAAGGCCTGAGTGTTTGAAAAACGCGAAGGGGAAGATGAGGTCAAGGAACTCATCGCCCGAAAAGAATCCACAAGCAAATATATATCCCCTGCTCCCATAATAATTAATACATCAAACAAGCCCTTTTGCTTTTTAAGATAGTTTAGTAGTTTCTCTTTGGCCAAATAGATGACTTTTTTACTTTTTATCTTTTCTGCTAGCTTCTGGGAGCTAACTTTTTTCTTCAAAGCGCCTCCTTCCCTGCCTGCCACATCATAAATATCTGTTAAAATCAACCTGTCAATCGGAGCCCTTTTTAAAACCTTAACAAACTCATTGAACAGATAATAAGTTCTTTGGTATTGATGGGGCTGAAAAACAGACCAAATCCTTTCTTTAGGATATCTTTTTCTAGCAGCCTCCAGAGTTACTTTGACCTCTGTTGGATGGTGACCATAGTCTGAGATCAAAATGAAACCCTTGGCTGGATAGGTTTCAAACCTACGCCAGGAACCCTTATATTCCCTCAAAGCAGAAAAAGAAACCTTGTCTGGAATAGCTAAAACCCGAGCCAGAGTTAAAGCAGCTAAAGCATTGGCCACATTGTACTCCCCCGGAACCTTTAAGAGCTTCCTTAACTTCTTTGCCTCTTTCTGTTTTAAGCTGTATTTCTTTATTAAAAACTCTCTTTTCCCGGCTAAAACTTTCTTTGAGTTCTTATCATCAGCATTCAAAACCAAAACCCCTTGTTTTGGCAAATGAGAAACATAGCGTTTGAAGCTTAAAATAAGATTGTTTAAGGTTTTGTAATAATCTAAATGGTCAGCCTCAATGGAAGTCAGAACAATTATCTCTGGCCAGTAGTTTAAAAAAGAAGCAAAGTGCTCATCTGCCTCAATGACCAAATACCTTGATTTGCCTGGTCTAAAGTTTGAATTGCCAAACTCTTTTAATTTAGTTCCAACAATAACAGTTGGATCAAGACCAGCTTTGGCTAATAAAAGCCCGAGCATAGAGGTGGTGGTGCTTTTACCGTGAGTACCAGAAACAGCAATGGTAAAGTGTTCCTTTGTCAGCTGACCCAGAGCTTGAGGATAGCTCAAGGTTTTCACTTTTCTTTTTCTAGCCTCCTTTAATTCAGGGTTATCTTTTTTCACAGCTGGGCTAAAAACCACCAGGTCTAGCTTCTTTGGTAGATTACCAGCCCGCTGTTTTCCCAAAGACACCTTTATCCCTTTCTTTTTTAAGCTTTGAATTAGTTCAGAAGAGACCAAATCAGACCCTGAGACCTGGTATCCTTCTTTTAGATAATGCTGAGCTAGGGCGGAAACTCCTATTCCCCCAATTCCAATAAAATGAACCCCGTTAGAAATTTTCTGTAATTTTTTCATGGTTATTTGACCCGTAGAAACATTTCTCTTTGGTGGAATTTCTAACGGGGTGAATATTTAGCTTTTTAGCTGACATGATTCCAAAACAAAGTATTCTGACCCCCCTTTCTTCAACTGACTTTCCATAACCTCAATAGAATTTACTTCAAAAGTCAAGTTAATCTCTTCTCCAACCTCAGGCCTTTCTTCTGGCTCCATCTGCCGCCATTCAAAAACTCTTACCCGGCCTAAGGTAATATGAGGTGAGAAAGCTCTTTTTTCAGCAGAAAAGCGAACCTTATCAGAACCCAAAAGAGAGCTTTCCAAGTCATCTCTCAATCTGGCAAACTCTTCTGACCTTTCTCCTTCCACCCACACCATTCGGGGAGGAGTTTTCTTCGGCGGACCATAGATTATTTTCTTTAGACTAATTGAAAAAGGCTCATTTCTCTCAGCTACTTGCGTTGCCAGCTGGCAAACTTCCAAAAGCTCTTCCTCTGAAATATAGCCCAAAAACTCCAGAGTGATGTGGAGATTGTCTTTCTTTGTCCAGCGAATAGGTAATTCTGGCCAAATAGACTGGAATTCTGCCAGCTTTTTCTTAACGTTTTCTGGTAAGTTTATAGCAATGAAAATCCGATGCCTCATAAGAATTATAATATCAAAATTGAATCAACTTTACAATCTACCAAGAAAATGTTAATTTGAGAAAAATATAATTTCAGATTCGCTCTTTTTAAGTTAAAAATAAGGGGGTGACCAATGACAACAACCTTACCGGAAACCAGGGCCGCTTATCTTAGGGAGATTAGAAAGTTTCCTCTTCTTAGGGAGAAAGAAAGAACACTGGTTACACTAACCAGCAGAGGCATTAGAGCGAGGAACCTTAAAAGATCCCTAAGGGAGGGGAAATATAATAAGAGTCAGGCCTTCTGGAGACTCAAGGCTGAAGAAATAATTGAAAGGGCTCTTTCTCCAGAAGCTCTTGAAGAAGAAAAGACGGCAAAAGAGAAACTCATTAACCACAACCTAAGATTAGTGGTGAGTATAGTAACGAAAGAGTTTCTCCGATTCCGTACCCCGACTGTCTCCATCATCGACCTGATTTCCTGGGGCAACGAGGGGCTAATGACAGCTGCCAAAAATTACTGGAAGAGGAAATACAAGTTCTCCACCTATGCTACTTGGTGGATAAAACAAAGTGTCCGCCGAGCTTGGGTGAACGAAGCCCGGCCCATAAGACTTCCACCTCATATTTCAGAGCTTCTTTGGCGATATTGGAGGGTTCAGTCGAAAATGGCTCTTGAAGAGATGAGGGACCCTTCGTTTGAAGAAGTTCTGGAAAGAATGGGCGAAAACGGCGGAATAATCACCCCCAAACAGGCGAGAATCCTCACGAACATTATCCACCAACAGAATATAGCCTCCCTCAATGCTCCCCGCGATCTTGAATCTGACGACCTCTTCCTCTCGGATATAATTTCTTCCGATGAACCAGAGAACAATACAGAAGAAATCGCCATCCAAAGCCTAGAGAAGGAAGAACTGCAGCGGATTATGAGTAAAGTCCTGACCGATCGAGAAAGGGCGATAATTTTCCGGCGGTTTGGCCTTTCTCCTGACGGCAGAGAGGAAACCCTGGAAGCGATCGGCAAGACTTACGGCGTCACCCGCGAGAGGGTTCGCCAGATTGAGGCAAGGGCTCTCCAAAAACTCAAGAGAAATAGAAAGGTCCGCCAATGGTTCTTTGCCTCCAAAACTAAATAGAGCTCAGAAAAGTCTGGGCTCTATATTTTTAAACTGTCTAAAATGATAAAATGAAAGCGGTGATGAAAGAAGCATATCTTTATAAAAAACTCAAGGATAAGAAAGTTCAGTGTCAAAACTGCGCTCACTATTGTTTGATTGAAGAGGGTGAGCGAGGAATTTGTGGTGTCAGAGAAAACCAAAAAGGCAAACTCTATGCTTTAAACTATGGAAAAATAATAGCCTGTCACGTTGATCCTATTGAGAAAAAACCTTTTTACCATTTTCTGCCAGGTACTTATTCTCTCTCAATGGCTGCTGTTGGCTGTAATTTTAAGTGTGACAGCTGTCAGAACTGGGAGATTTCTCAACTTCCCCAGCAGACTGGCAAGATTGAAGGAGAAAATAAAACACCCGAAGATATTGTTAAACTAACCAAAGATAATAATTTACCCAGCATTTCTTATACCTACACCGAGCCTACCATTTTCTCAGAGTTTGCTTTAGACACAATGAAAATAGCTAAAAAACAGGGAATTAAGAATAACTGGGTGACTAACGGCTTCTGGTCAAAGGAACTCTTTGATTTAATTGCTCCTTATCTTGATGCCGCTAATGTGGACTTGAAAGGCTTTACTGAGGAATTTTATAGGAAATACTGCAAAGGAAGACTCCAACCCGTTTTAGATACCTTAAAAAGACTAAAGACTAAGAAAATCTGGACAGAAATCACAACCTTAGTCATTCCCAGCCTGAATGATTCAGAAGAAACATTTGAAAAGATAGCTAACTTTATTAAGAATGAATTAAACCCAGAAACACCCTGGCACGTCAGCCAATTTTCCGGAACAATTTCCTGGAAATTGCAACATATTCCTGATACTCCAGTCAAAACCTTAGAGAAAGCCTATAAAATTGGTAAAAAAACTGGCTTAAAATATGTTTACATGGGAAATGTACCAGGTCATCAAGCCGAAAATACCTACTGCCCAAAATGTGGTGAAATCGTAATTAATCGAATGAATTACATTATCCGCCGCCACGATAAAGCTGGCAAATGCCCCAAATGCGGTGACAATCTCAATTTAATTCTTGCTTAACCCGGTTTAGCAAGAGAATAAACAAGAGAATATTATGATTGTTTTTGCAGCCATCTCCCCTCACCCGCCAATAATATTACCTGACGTTGGTTCAAAAGAAGACAAGGCTCAAGTAAAAGAAACAATCCAGACTCTGGAGGATTTAGGGGAGAAATTAAAGAAAGCAAAGCCCGACTCAATCATTATTTCCTCTCCTCATCCTGACTGGGGCTTTAATGTCCCTCTCTATTTTCTAGCCAGAGATTTCAAAGGAGAAATTAAAACATTTTTAATTGGCAACGAAACGCCGGAATTCTACTTTAACCAGGGGAAAGAGTTTTATACAAAATACGACATACAAAATACTAAATACAACGTCGCCCTGATTGCTTCAGGTGATTTATCTCACTGTTTGAAAGAGGAAGGGCCCTATGGTTTTCATCCAGATGGCCCTAAGTTTGATAAAGAGCTAATAGAATGTTTAAAGAAGAAAGATATTGAAAATATTCTTAAATTAGATAATATCTATCCTGAAGCTGGTGAATGCGGTTTAAGATCATTTTGCTTTCTCTTGGGAATTCTTGAAACCTCAAAGATTAATTATCAAACTGAAATTTTATCTTATGAAGGACCTTTTGGGGTGGGATATCTGGTAGCTAACTTTAAACTCTCATGAACTTTGCAATAAAAGGATCAAAAGAAAACATAATGAGCTTAATGAGAGGGACTGGCTATCATTTCCAAAGGGAAGATAAAGAATCATCAGAATTTGTTTTTGTTAAGCCTCTGGCCAGAGGAGGCTTTCCTAGATTTCACCTCTATTTAAAGAAAAAGGACAATAATCTCATCTTTAACCTTCATCTTGACCAGAAAAGACCAATTTACAAAGGAGCGGCAGCTCATTCTGGAGAGTATTCAGGAGATATTATTAAAGAAGAGATAAAAAAGCTTAAAGAAAAGATATTAAAATGAATCCTTATCTTTCTCTAGCTAAACAAGCTATTGAAAACTACATTGAAAAGAAAACCATTATTTCCCCGACTAGTGACCTGCCGGCTGACTGCTTGGCTAAGCGAGCAGGGACTTTTGTTACTATCAGGCAGAACGAAGAACTAAAAGGCTGTCTCGGAACATATTTGCCAAGCCAGGAGAATATTGCCAAAGAAATAATTAGCAATGCTGTTGCCGCCGCCACCCAAGATTATCGCTTCTCCCCTATTAAGAGAGAAGACCTGCCAAACCTTTCTTACACTGTTTATATTTTAAACGAACCTGAGCTTGTAAGAGACACTAAAGAACTCGATCCCAAGAAATACGGGGTCATTGTTAAGGCCCAGGTGTTTTCACCTTCTTCCGATGTAATATTTAATCCCTCCCCGACTGTTGAAGAAAAAACAGGGCTTTTATTGCCAGGTCTGGAAGGAGTAGATACTCCAGAGCAACAAATCTTCATTGCCTGTCAGAAAGGAGGTATTGATCCAACAAGAGAAAAAATAACCATTTATCGCTTCAGCGTAGAAAAACATGGCCAATAAAGAGATTGCTAAAATACTATATGAGATAGCTGACCTTTTAGAGCTAAAAGGAACAGCTTTTAAACCCCGGGCCTACCGAAAAGCTGGCCAGGCCCTAGAAAATCTAGATAGAGATATTTCTTTAATCTACAAAGAAAAGAAGTTCAACGGAATAAAAGAGATACCCGGTATTGGGAAGAGCATCGCTCAAAAGATAGAAGAGTATTTGCAGAAAGGTAAGATTAAATACCATAAGGAATTGGAAGAAGAAACAGCTATTCGCCAAATCGTTACTCATTATTTCCAAACCAAGGGCCTCTCTTTGGCTGAAATCAAAAGGGATGCTAAAAAGAGAAAGATTATTTACTCAAGGTTTACCAGGCCAGCTAAACAATTATTAGAATTGGCAGGTTCTATCCAAAATGCTAAGAAAGCTATTGAGACAGTGGCCCAATGGGCAAAATCCAGAGGTTTAGATTATGCTATTGAGACAGTTTTCAAAAAATGGCTGGAGTTAGACAGACTAAAACCAAAAGAAATAGTCAAGAAGCCTTATTATCAAGGAAATCCTATGGTTTGGTCAGAGACTAAAAGGAAGTGGTACGTAGTTACCCCAGAAGGAGACTGGTTGGAGTTTGCTGGAAAAGAGGGGGATGTTGAATGGCGCATTAATAAATAGTATGAAACCTAAAATCATCTTTATTGCTACTCCAGAGTTTGGAGCTATTGTTTTGAATAAGTTAGTGGAAGCAAACCTTTCCCCTATTTTGGTGATTACCGCTCCTGACAGGCCGGTTGGCAGAAAACAGCTAATTACTCCCCCACCAGTCAAGGCTTTAGCCCAGAAACACAATCTTCCTGTTATCCAGCCAGAAAAGATAAATGAGGCAAAAGAGAAAATCCAGGGTTTGGAGCCTGATTTAATAGTGGTGGCAGGTTACAGCCAGATTCTGCCAAAAGAAATCTTAGATATTCCCAAATACAGCTCTTTAAACCTTCATCCGTCTCTTTTGCCTCGTTGGCGAGGCCCTTCTCCCATTGAGTTTACTATTATAGCTGGAGACAAGAAAACTGGAGTTTCTTTAATAAAAATGACAGAAAAGGTAGACGCCGGGCCAATTGTTGGCAAAACAGAAATAGGCCTTTTGGGAAAAGAGACTTACCAAGCTCTGCACGACAAACTTGGCCGATTAGCAGGCGCTCTTTTAGTAGAAACAATTCCAAGGTGGCTAGAAGGAGAAATAACTCCGAAAGAACAAGATGAATCCCAGGCAACTTATACCAAGATTTTAAAGAAAGAAGATGGCCAGATTGACTGGCAGAAACCAGTAAGGTATATTGAGAGACAAATTAGAGCTCTAAATCCCTGGCCAGGAGCCTACACAGTAATAGAAGGCAAAATAATCAAGATCTTAAAAGCAGAAGTCTTAGAAAAACAAGGAAAAGAGTGTCTGGCTCCAAAGGAAATCCAAATGGAAGGGAAAAAGGCAATCTCTTTTGAAGATTTCCTAAGAGGTTATCCAGACATTCTAAAGAAAATCCCCCAGATATGTTAAGCTATTTTGATCTAAGAAAAGGAGTAAGATTTATTCTTGAGGGTCAACCTTATGAAGTTTTAGGATTCCAACAAATGTATAAAGCTCAAGATGCCGTTGTCGCCAAAACCACAATTCGCAATCTGATAACCGGCCAGGTTCTCAAGAGAAACTTCCATCAGGGTGATATGTTTGAAGAAGCCGAAATAGAAAAAGTGGAAGTAAACTTCATCTTTTTCCACCGAGGCAAGTTTGTCTTTTCTGAACAAGAAGACTCTTCAAAGCGTTTTGAACTGACCGAAGAACAAATTGGCAGAGGGGCAAAATTTCTAAAACCAAACTTAGTTCTCTCTGGAATAAAGCTTCAAGATAAAGTTATTAATATTACTCTGCCAATTAAAGTAAACCTCAAAGTAACAGAGGCTCCTCCCGGAGTTAAAGGAAGCAGAGCTCAAAGCGGCACCAAAACTGTCACCTTAGAGACTGGAGTTCAAATAAATACCCCCCTCTTTATAGAAGAGGGGGACACGATTGAAGTAAATACAGAAACAGGAGAATACGTGAGAAGGATTGAGTAATTAACTGCTATTTAATAACAAGATGGAACCCCTGAATCTCTCAGGGGTTCTTGATGGGGACAAATGTGACCTTGGGATTGTCAAAAACATCTTGGCACTTAGCCCCCTTAGCCGCCATCCAGCGAAAGAGCTCTTGCCAACCCCTTCTCTGTTCCCCGTTCATTAGAGGAAGTTGGATGGTAAGGGTGATTTCCTCAAGGGTGATTTCCTCATCTATCTCCTTTTCCATAATCCCTCCTAATCGTAAGAAGAACTTATTTCTTTTAAACTATCAAAAATTAAGATTGTGTCAATATTTGTCAGCATCTGACTAATAGGGCTTGCCAAGGGTCTTGGCCCAACCTATAATAAAGCAATGGTCGACTTTTAATAAAAAAGAATGTAAAAATATGGATGCAATCTTAAATGTTCTTGCTGCCTCCCAAATCAGAAACATCGTGATTTTAATAAGTCTTGATGTTATTTTGGGAGTTATCGCCGCTCTGAAAAACAAAGAATTTGCTTTGGGTAAATTGGCCGGTTTCATGAAAAAAGGAATCCTAGCTTATGTTTTTGGATTTGCCATTTTAGTCTTGGTTGGTCAGGTTATCCCTTCTCTTTCTCTGATGGCGACAGTGGCTTATTTTCTGATTCTCCTTGCTTTAGTAGGTTCCATTCTTGATAATCTGGGAAAGCTTGGCTTACCCATACCCAAAATGTTAAAGAAGTAAAACTTGGTAGGAAGCAATCCAAAGCGCGGCCTTGTGGGCCGCGCTTTTTGGTTGGCATTCTCAGTCTCTCGAACTGCGCGCAAGGTGGCTGCGGGGATGGGACGTAGTTCGAACTTGGCTCCCAATTCCGTCCGTCCTCAAACTTTTACCATCATTTTACCGAATTTAATCCACCGGTCAAGGAAACGAAATCTAACCCGATAAATTGCCCGCCGCCTGCGGCGGCGGGCAGGAAAACCCGACGGCTCGCGGGCAAAAAATTTCCTCCCCTGAAACCCCTCCATTTTTTGCCCACTCGCGAATGAAAAGATTTACAAAATCAGCGAGCCGTGATATTATACTTGAAGTCAAATAGCTCTTCCCAAACAAAAAATGAAAGGAGATGGACAATGTTTGTATACATCGGAGGCGTACCTGGCGTCGGTAAAACGACGGTAGTTACAGAAGTAGAAGAACTTGCACGAAAGCGTAAAATCAAAATGGAGGAAGTCAAGGGAGCTCCGATACTTTGTGAATTGGCTGGCGTGGCTACCGTTGCAGAACTGCGAGCTCTATCCGAAAGCGTGCGTCGAGTATTGCGTCCGGAGATGAACAGACGGCTCTATGAGCTTGATCGTGCAGATCCCGGGACTATTCGGCTTGCGGACGGCCACTTCGTGTACTTCGATGTCGAAGGAAAAGAGTACGGGGTACGGCAAATCCAGCCTTGGGACAAAACACAAACGATTGCAATAGCAGTCATTATCGCAAGCCCCAGCAGTATCCTGAGCCGTCGTCTCAAGGAGACAAACAATCGACCTGACCGCAAGCACGATATCAATTTCTTGATTCAAGAACAGAAAATGGAAATTGATGTTGCGGTCTCGCAAGCTAAGGAGCTCAGTATACCTTTTTGCTTCATACGCAATGAGGGTGGTGAGAGTCCTACGGCCGCGGAAACACTCCTTTTTTTCTGCATACACCAAGCACTATGCCGCGCAATAGGCGCATAAGAGCACATGGAAACTGTGTGCTCTTTTTTCAACTCACAGGAGAACCTAATCGAGCCAAGATGGGGATGATTTAATTCGGTTAAAGCATGAATTAAGACACGAATCGAGACATTGCGCTCCAGACATAGGTGTCGGATATGTATCTGAACCTAAACATATGTAGCCTCGTAAAATAGCGCTCTTTGTCAAACCCACTATCCTTTCCTTAATAATATAAATTCAAAAAATCAGGCGGAGTATCGCTACTACCCCGCC
>CAZCSH010000007.1:0-20517 GCA_964501545.1 uncultured Candidatus Saccharibacteria bacterium | reverse complement strand
TTGACAATTCCATCTAAAATAGTATAATATATATATTAAGTTCAGTCAATTTTTTACCCTCTGGTCTATCTGCGAGTGAAAATGTTCTGGGTAATCCCTCCTTACAAACCCGGAACTCCGTAAGGTTAGCGCTATTTGGCTCTTGTCAAAAGGTGCTGACGCTCGCAGGTAGGCCAGAGGGTAAAAAGCCGAGGTGGATTAGACCTCGTTTTTTATTTATTAAACTGACTCATTGTTTTTTCTAAACCTTCTTTTAAAAAGAAATCAATCGCTTCAGCGGTTTTTTTAATTACCTCTTTGACGATTTCTTCCTCCTCTTTATTAAATGGTCGCTGAGACTTCGTCTCATCTCCCGCCTCGCTCGGCTTCGCCTCGTTCGGCTTTTGAAGAACAAATTTTTCTAGATTTTTAGGTTTACCAGTTTTTGGTTGAATACCGACTCTTAACCTGATGAAGTTTTTTGTTTTTAATTCCTTGATAATGGATTCTACTCCTTTGTGCCCAGCTCCTCCTCGGTTTTTGACAATTCTTATTTTAGCCAAAGGTAAGTCTATATCATCGTGAATTATAATTAAGCTTTCAGGTTTCAATTTGTATTCTTTAAGTAGGCTTTTTACTGCTTTGCCCGAATTGTTCATAAAGGTTTTGGGCTTTATCAAAGCAACCCCTTTTAAGTTTAAAGGTTTTAGCTGGTCAATAACACGGAAACCTATATTATGTCTGGTCTTCTCGTATTTCTTTCCTGGATTGCCCAGGCCAACAACTAAAATCATTAATCTATTTTAGCACTTGATTTTAAAAGAAAAAACAGTATAATGAATAGAGTCGCTCAATGAAACTAAAGTTTCATTTCGACCATCGCCCCGCCCTTTCATTAAAAAAAAGGGCTGGGCTCGGTGTATGAAGAAATTCTTATCCTTTGTCTGGGAAATTGGCAAAATCGTCCTGATAGCCTTGATAATTGTTGCTCCCATCCGCTATTTCTTGTTTCAGCCATTCTTTGTTAAGGGTCAGTCAATGGAGCCTTCTTTCGAAGACGGGGACTACTTAATTATAGATGAGCTTTCTTACAGGTTTAGAACTCCTCAAAGAGGAGAGGTGATTGTTTTTAAGTACCCGTATGATGAAAATCAGAGATACATCAAGCGCATAATTGGTCTGCCAGGAGAAAAAGTGGAGGTTAGTAATGGCAAGGTAACCATTTTTAACGAGGCAGGAACCATAGTTTTAACAGAGGAATACCTTTTGGGTAATGGCTTTACTCCAGGAAATGTGAGTTTGACCTTGGGAGAAGATGAATACTTTGTTTTGGGAGACAATAGAGATTCCTCTTCTGACTCCAGGCGCTGGGGGTCTCTTAAGAAAGAGGAGATTGTAGGCAGGGTTTTTTTGAGAGCCTGGCCTTTTGTTGCCCTGGCTAAAATTGAAGTTCCAAGTTATTAATTTATGGCAAAGAAACCAAAATTTAAGACACCAGTAGGAATGCACGACATTCTGCCAGAGGACCAGAAATATTTTAAGAAGATTTATGAGGTGGCAGAAAGTCTGGTTGGTTTTTATGGTTTCAAAAGAATAGATACCCCTATTCTGGAAGAGACAGAACTTTTTTCCAAAGGAACAGGAACTTCGACTGACATTGTCCAAAAGCAAATGTTCACTTTGCGGACAAAGGGCGGAGATTATTTGACCCTGAGGCCAGAGTTTACCCCCGGGACTGTCAGAGCCTATATTGAGCACGGGATGAAGAGCTGGCCCCAGCCTGTCAAACTCTATTCTTTTGGTCCTCTTTTTCGCTACGAGCACCCCCAGGCTGGTCGTTATCGCCAGTTCCACCAGTTCAACGTTGAGCTTTTTGGGGAAGCCAGCCCGGTTTTGGATGCTCAAATTATTCAGATTTTCTATAACATCCTTCGGGAGCTAAAGTTTAAAGACTTAATTGTGGAGATAAATAGTATTGGAGACAGCCAGTGCCGGCCATATTATAAAAAGCTCTTGGTTAGCTATTTTAAATCAAGAGAATCTTCTTTGTGTGCTGACTGCCGCCGCCGCTTAAAAGAAAACCCCTTAAGGATTTTAGATTGCAAGGAAGAGAAGTGCCAGCGGGTTGTCAACCAGGCTCCCCAAACAGTTGACCATTTGTGCGAGGAGTGCAAGAACCACTTTAAAGAGGTTTTGGAGTTTCTTGATGAGATTGAGATTCCCTATCACTTAAATCCGCATTTGGTTCGGGGTTTGGATTACTACACCAAAACTGTCTTTGAGATTTTTCTAACAGGCCAAAAAGAAGCTAGCCCTCGCAATGCTTTGGTTGGCGGAGGCAGGTACGATGCTCTTATTAAGCTTTTAGGGGGAGATGAGACAAAGGCAGTTGGCGCTTCCATGGGTATAGAAAGGGTGATTTCAGCTCTGAAAGAAGATGAGAGAGGACAGGGAGGGATTGAGGAAGTTGAGACTTGCCCTGTTTTTCTGGCCCAGTTGGGAAACTTGGCCAAGAGAAAGGGCTTGAAGCTTTTAGAGGAGTTTAGGAAAAGTAAGATTCCAGTTGCTGAATCCTTTGGCAGAGATTCTTTGAAAGCCCAATTAAGGTTGGCAGATAAGGTTCAAGCAGAGTACGCCTTGCTTTTGGGTCAAAAAGAAGCTCTGGAAGAGAGCATTATTATTCGGGATATGGCAAGCGGCAGACAAGAGACAGTAAAACTTGAAAAAATTGTAAAAGAGATTAAAAAGAGATTGAAGGAATAAAATGTTTGATGAATTAAAATTCATTTCAATCTTCAATAAATTTTCAATTTATTTCGATGGCAGATTGTGTTTTTTGCAAAATAGTTAAGAAAGAATTGCCGAGCGAGGTAGTTTATGAAGACGAGAGGATTTTGGCATTTAGAGATGTGAACCCTGTTGCTCCTTTACACCTTTTAATTATTCCTAAAAAGCACATTGCTTCAGTCAATCATTTGGCAGAAGAAGACAAAGAGCTAATCGGGGAGATGTTCTTTCTTGCCCAGAAAATTGCCCGAGAGCAAGGAATAGCCGAGTCAGGCTACAGATTAGCTTTCAACGTCGGCCGAAATGCTGGCCAGACAATAGACCATTTACACTTGCATTTAATTGGAGGCAAACAATTACCATGGCCCTAGAAGTAACCAAACAAGAAAGAGAAAATAGCCAGAGTTTAGTCCGCCGCTTTACCCAGAAAGTAAAACAAAGCGGGATTTTGCTGCGAGCCAGAAAGACTCGTTTCTTTCAAAAACCCAAGAGCGAAGAGATGAAAAAGAGGTCTGCTCTTCGAAGGGAGGAGCAAAAAGAAAAATATCAGCGATTGGAAAAACTAGGTCAAATTAAGCGCCAGTATGGCTTTAAAAGAAAAAATACTTAAAGAATTGTCTCTGGCCGTAAAAGAGAGAAAAGAGCTGGAACTTTCTGTTCTCAGGCAGCTGTCTGCTGCTATTTTAAATAAGGAAAAAGAAAAGAGATATAAGGCTTCCAAAGAAAAACCTGAGATTAATGAGCTGGACTTGCAAAAAGAAAGCCAGCTGACAGAGGAGGAGGTGCTGGCTGTTGTTTCGAGCGAAGCTAAAAAAAGAAAAGAAGCCATTCCAGAATATGAAAGAGGGGGAAGGCCGGAACTGGCAGAAAAAGAGAAAAAGGAGCTGGAAGTCTTGCAGAAATACCTGCCAGAACAGATTTCGGAAGAAGAGCTGAGAAAATTGGCCCGAGAATCAATTAGAAGAGTGGGGGCAAAAGAAATGAAAGATATAGGAAAGGTTATGGCGGAACTCATGCCAGAAGTGAAAGGCCGGGCCGATGGCAATCAAGTTTCTCAAACTGCCAGAGAATTACTTTCTAAAGATGAATCCTAAAGAAGCAGAAAAACTTCAAAATGAAATTTATCAAAAAATGCCAGCTGCCAAAAAAATAGAAATTGCTGGTCAAATGTTTCTATTGGGTAAGAAGTTGGATGAATTAAAAAAACAAAAAGATAATGGCCCCGGAAGAACTTTTATTAAAAATAGTAGAAATATTAGAAAGGCATAAAATTCCTTACCTTGTGACTGGAGGATTTGCGGTAGCTGTTTTGGCAAAACCTCGCTTTACAGCCGATATAGATATTGTCATAGAATTAGCGCCCCAGAAAATTCCCCAACTGGCCAAGGATTTGCTTGGCATTGATAAAGATGTTTACGTGTCAGAAGAAGCCATTAAAAATGCCATTGAGCAGGAAGGAGAATTTAATTTTATTCATCCCCAGACCGGATTAAAGATTGATTTCTGGGTAAAGAGATATCAGTTTGAAAAATTTGAAAGAGCAATTGTTAAGAAAATCAAAGGACAAAATGTGAGATTTATTTCTCCAGAAGATCTAATTTTAAGTAAGCTAATTTGGTACAAAGAAGGTCAGGGAGCAAAACAGTTAGAAGACATTGAATCAATTTTAGAAATTGCCAAACCCAATGTGAATTATATTAAAAACTGGGCGGAAAAGCAGTCAACAATAGAGGTTTTAGAGACAATCTTGAAAAAGAATGATTGAGATCAATAATTTGACTAGGAGCAGGATTGATAAAGGTTTTTTAAAAAAAGTAGCTATAATTGTTTTAGGGGGCGAAAAAAAGAAGGAGAAAGATTTATCAATTGCTTTAGTAGGTCAAAAAAGAATAAAAGAGTTAAATAGAAAATACAGGAAGAAGAATAGGCCAACAGATGTTTTAGCCTTCCCTCAAACAGAAATCGTTATTTGCCCCAAAGAGGTAAGAAAAAGCGCAAAAAGATATGGTTTGTCTTTCAAAAAAGAATTAGGCCGGGTCTTAATTCATGGTCTTCTGCACACCTTGGGTTATAAACACAAGGAGATGAGAAAGAAAGAAGAAAAATATTTAGCCAAAATCTAGTTTATGGCAAAGTCACAAGTTATTACCGGATTAGATATCGGGACAAGCACTATTAAAATGCTGACTGCGGTAAAAAAGAATGGTGAAGATCATTTTGAGGTGCTTTCTCTGGTTGAGGAGCCTGCTTTTGGAGTGAGGAGGGGAGTGGTGGTAAATGTGGACAATGTAGCCAGCACAGTTCAGAGCATGCTGAACAGAGTCTCAGCTGAGACTGGTCAGAAGATAAGTTCGGTTTACGTCAATATTGGAGGCAGCCATCTTTTCTGCACTTCTTCCCGAGGAACAGTAGTTGTTTCTCGGGCTGACCAGAGAGTCTCAGAAGAAGATGTCAATAGAGTTTTGCACGCTGCCCAAACCTTTTCCATGCCTCTGAATAAAGAGATTCTGGAGGTTATTCCCAAAGAGTTTATTCTGGACGAAGAAAAAGGGATAAAAGAGGTGGTTGGCCTCCAGGGCGTTAGGCTGGAAACAGAAGTTTTGGTTTTGGGAGGCTTTTCTCCTTACAAAGAAAACTTAAAGCAAAGCATTTTAGGTTCTAACCTTAAGATAGCAGATATTGTTCCTTCTTCTCTGGCAGCAGCTGTTGCCGTCCTTCCCAAAAGACAAAAAGAACTAGGGGTAGCTCTCTTGGACATCGGAGCTGGCACGACAGAACTGGTTGTGTTTGAGGAAGGGAAGCCGGTTCATTTGGCTGTTTTCCCAATCGGTTCAGCTAACATTACCAATGATATTGCTATTGGCTTGAAGACAGATATTGATACAGCTGAACTCATTAAAATTGAAAAAGGGTCTTGTCTATTTAAGGGCAGGGATAAAAAGGAGAAAATAGAGATAGAAGGAGAGGAGCCTTTGCTTTTCTCCCAAAAGATGCTGACTAGAATTATTGAAGCTCGGGTTTCTGAAATCTTTGGCCAGGCCCAGAAAGAGCTAAAAAACATCTCAAAGCAGGGGTTGCTGCCAGCTGGCGTTGTTTTAACTGGAGGAGGGGCAAAGCTTCCCGGCATAGTCGAGCTGGCCAAAAGAGAATTTAAGCTTCCCTGTCGTATTGGCAGAGTTATGAATTTCCCAAACTTAGAAGACGACCCTCGCCTCTCTACGGTTTGTGGTTTGGTTTGCCAGGGGGTAGAGTGGGAGGAAGGAGGGAGGAGTGAGCACAAGCCCTCCAAAGCAACCGGAGGCTTGGGAGAAAAACTAAAGAAAATATTCAAAGCCTTTTTGCCCTGATTCTGAGTCTAACGAAGAACCAGGGTGAGATTATCATAAGATCATCAAACCCTAGTATGAAGCGTCAAGCTGCCAAAATTAAAATAGTGGGAGTGGGAGGTTCAGGCTCCAATGCTGTTTCCCGCATGGCCAGATACAAAATAAAAGGGGTTGAGCTAATTGCTATTAACACTGACGCTCAGGACCTGACAAAGACCAGAGCAGATTTGAAGTTGAGAATCGGCAGAAAGGCCACTCAGGGTTTGGGTACCGGCATGAATCCTGAAATTGGCAGAAAGTCAGCTTTGGAAAACAGAGAGGAAATCAGGGCAATTTTAAAAGGAGCTGACATGGTTTTTATTACTTGCGGCCTTGGTGGTGGCTGTCTTCGAGCCAGTTCTCTTATCTATACTAATCCCGAAGGTCCAGTAAGGATAGATTCTATCCGTCCTGGTTCTACGGTGTACACTTTTTCAAATGGAGATTTAGTAAAAAAGAAAGTTTTGGCCGCAATGAAAACAGGAGTTAAAAAAGTTCTTGAACTAAAAACAAACAATAGGACTATTTATGCGTCGGAAGATCACCCCTTTTTGCACGTTAAACCCCTTAATATTTTAAGCAATGATAGATTTTCTAAATTTGTACTTGAATGGACAGAGCTTAGAAATCTTAAAGTCGGAGATTTAGTTGTTATTCTTAAAAAATTGCCCGATGAAGAAAAACCATTGAAGCTTCCTAATGATGCTTTCACTGATGAGGAATTCTGCCAACTTTTTGGATTTTTATTAGGGGACGGTTGGATTAGCAAAGAAGGAGAAGATAGTTGGAAAATTCATTTTTCGCCATCGAAGGACAAAGAAAATAATCAGAAATATCTAAAGTTAATAAAACAAGCCTTTGGTTTAAAAATGAAAAGAGCCAAAAACTGGTATTATGTTGGTTCTAAAAAAACATTTAATTTATTAAAAACCCTAGGACTTCATAAACCTGCGCGAGAGAAAGAAATTCCACCCTGGGTATTTAATTTGCCGAATTCGCAGAAAAAAGCCTTTATTGTTGGTTTGGCAGATGCAGATGGTTCTTATTCCATCCAGACTGGGATCACGGGGCTACCCAAAAAAGAAATTAAATTTGAGATGTCGAGCGAAAAATTAATAAAACAATTAAAGATACTATGTGATAGTATCGGCTTAAGAACGAGTAATGTTAGTTCAAGAACAAGATTAATAAAGCCCCCTAACACAAAACAAAGCCGTTTATTTACTTCTTGGACACTTAGAATTTATAAAACACAAGCATTATTAGGAGCATTACCCCACCCTAAAGCAAGATCTGGAGTAGATTTTCTTTATAAATTTAGAAACAGAAGAACTCCAGAATTTTTTGAATACTTTGGTTTCAATAGAATCAAATCCATAAAAGAAATTGGGGACGAAGAAGTATATGATATTACTGTTGAAGGAAGCCATAATTTTGTAGCCGAGGGTTTTGTGGTACATAACACTGGCACAGGAGCTGCTCCCATTGTGGCAGACCTGGCTAAGGAAGAAGGAGCTTTGACTTTAGCTGTCGTAACCCGACCCTTTTCTTTTGAAGGCCAGGTTCGTCAGGGAATAGCAGATAATGGAGCCAAGCGCTTGAAAGAGAGGGTGGACACCTTAATCGTTATTTCCAATGACAAGCTTTTAACCACCTTGGACTCTAATATTTCTTTAATCAATGCTTTTTGGGTGTGCGATGACATCTTGCGCCAGGCAGTCCAGAGTATTTCTGATTTAATTATGCTGCCTGGTATCATTAATGTTGACTTTGCTGACGTTAAAGCCATAATGCTTGACGCAGGCACTGCTCTCTTTGGGGTAGGCAGGGCTCAAGGCGAAGGAAGAGCGGAAAAAGCGGCTCTGGCAGCTATCAATTCACCGCTTTTGGATATTTCTTTTAAGGGAGCCAAAGGCATTTTGTTCAATGTTTCTGGGGGAAAAGACATTAGCTTGTCTGAGATTGACCAGGTGGCAAAAGTCATAACTCAAGAGATTAACCCTGAAGCTAAAGTCATATTTGGAGCAGTTCAGGACGAAAAGTTAAAGAAGCGAGAAATAAAGGTTACTGTTATTGCTACTGGGTTTTAAATGGTGTTTTCCAGGGTTTTCTTTTATTTTTGTCTCTCTTTTGTCGGAGGGATTTTTTTAAACTCAATTATTTCTCTTTCCCAGCTTATTTTGCTGTTCTTTTTAATTTTAGGGATTATTTTAATTTCCGTTCTTTGGAAATATAAAAGAATTGTGGTTTTGGGATTTTGTATTTTATTCTTGGCGCTTGGAATCTGGCACTGTCAATCAGCTATTTTAGAAATTCCAGAGGTAGAAGAAAAAGAAGTTAGTTTTGTTGGAATTGTCGTTGAAGAGCCAGACGTTAGAGAAAAGAGCACAAAGCTAACGCTTGAAACAGAAGAAATGAAAGGAAAAGTTTTAATTACAGTTTTTAAATATCCAGAATATCAATACGGAGACAGATTGAAAGTTAAGGGCACTTTGGAAGCGCCTCAGGCGTTAGACGAGTTCAATTACAAAGACTATTTGGCAAAAGACGGAATATATTCTGTCATCTATTTTCCCGAGATCAAATTACTGGAAAGAAACCAAGGGAATGTGATTTTAGCTGGCATTTTGAAATTGAAAGATAATTTAAGAGGAGTAATAAATCAAAATCTTTCACCTCCTCAATCTTCTATTTTGGCAGCCATGCTTTTGGGAGACAAAAGACAGATATCAGAAACCTGGAAGGGAAAGCTAAACTTAGCTGGTGTTCGTCATCTAACAGCCATCTCCGGAATGCATGTTGCTATTTTAACTGTTATTTTAATGAGTATTTTGGCAGCTCTTGGTTTTTGGCCCAAGCAGATTTTTTTAATCACCATTCTTCTTATTAGTTTTTTTGTGATAATGACTGGCTTTCAAAGTTCGGCCATTAGGGCAGGAATTATGGGTATTATGTTTCTTTTGGCAAAATACCTGGGAAGGCAGGCTGTTTCTGTTAGGCCTCTGGTTTTTGCTGCCAGCTTCATGCTGGTTGAGAATCCTTTGCTTTTGAGATGGGATGTTGGCTTTCAGTTGTCTTTCCTGGCCGTCCTGGGGATAATCTATTTTCTGCCTTATTTTAAAAGATGGTTGAAAATAGAGGTTCTGGCTATGACTTTGGCGGCACAAGTTCTTACTCTGCCCATTCTTATTTTTAACTTTGGCTATTTTTCTTTGGTTTCTCCTTTGACCAATGTCTTAATTGTTCCTTTATTGCCTTTTATTTTAGGTTTGGGTTTCCTTTTTGCTTTCTTGGGAATGGTTTTTTCACCTTTGGGCTGGCTTTTTTCTCTGCCAGCTTGGTTACTTTTAACTTATTTAACAGAAATTGTTGATTTCTTTTCCAATCTACCCTTCGCCGCCCTCATGTTTAACTAACTGGATAAAAAAGAGCCCGTCGGCAGACGATCTCTCTGGTTAGGCAAAGGTTGCTGTTGGAGATGCTATTTCTCCTCGAAATCCAACAGTTCTTCCTCCCGGATTGTTTTGGCAAAGCCCTCAAGAGCCTGTACGGACCGTTGGGCCCGCTCTCTCAATACAGAAGTCATCAAACAGCCAGGGGAATTCTTTTAGATGCCGTTCCCTAAGAGTCTGGATGGCCCGGGCCCATTTATGGGCATCGCCAGTGTATTTCTTGTTCGGGTTAAGGAAGCCGGCCAAGGCCGAAAGGAACGTAGTAGAAAGAACTATTTGGCCTGCCTTTAATTGAGCAGTCATTGGGAAACCTCCGCTTTGAAAAGTTCCAACTTAAAATTAGCCGATTTCATCTAAAAAGTCAACTAAACTAAAAGGGAGATTGTGCTATAATCAAGAAATGAAATCTAAGGCTTGGATAATATCAGTCAGCATGGGTTATGGTCACCAGAGAGCGGCTTTTCCATTGAGAGAGTTAGCTCCTGAGAATAAGGTTATTCTAGCTAATGATTATCAGGCTATACCAGAAAAAGACAGGAGTATTTGGCAGACAAGCAGAAGGTTGTATGAATTTATATCCCAGTTTAGAAAAATCCCTTTTTTCGGGGATTTCCTTTTCTTTGTCCTTGACCAGTTTCAAAAGATTCAGAGTTTCTATCCAAAGAGAGATTTATCAAAACCCAACTTTCAGCTAGAGCAGACTTATTCTTTAATCAAGAAGGGTTGGGGGAGGGACCTTATAAACAAACTTAAAGAAAAACCCCTGCCTATTGTTAGTACCTTCTTTAGCCCGGCTTTTATGGCAGAGAGATTTGGCTATCCCGGCAATGTTTTTTGTCTTATTTGTGATGCAGATGTTTCTCGGAGTTGGGCCCCTCTGAGACCAAAGAGAAGCAAGATTAAGTATTTGGTTCCTACTAGTAGGGCAGCTGAAAGATTAAAGCTTTATAGGATAAAACCAGAGAACATCTTTTTAACAGGATTTCCTTTGCCCCTTGAAAATATTGGTACCAAGAACTTGGAAGTGTTAAGGCGAGACGTAGCTCAGAGAATAGTAAAACTTGATCCAAAGAGAAAATTCTTTGACCATTATGAGGCTTTGATTAAAAAGTATCTGGGTAAGTCTCCTTCCAAAGTTAGTCGGCCTCTAACTATTATCTTTGCGGTAGGTGGAGCTGGAGCTCAAAAAGAGCTAGCAGTCCAGATTGCCAAAAGCTTGGCCAAGAAGATTAAAGGGAAAGAAGTAAAACTTATTTTAGTGGCAGGCATTAGAGAGGAAGTCAAAAAATACTTTGAGAGAAAGATTAGAGGAATAGCGGTAGAAATACTTTTCGAGAAAGAGATTGGGAAATACTTTGAGCAGTTTAATAAAGCTTTGAGAAAAGCAGATATTTTATGGACAAAGCCCTCAGAGCTTTCTTTTTACTGCGCTTTGGGTCTGCCAATCATCATTGCCCCGCCTCTGGGCTCTCAAGAAAAGTTTAACAAAGAGTGGCTCTTGCAATTAGGGGCAGGCATTCCTCAAAAGAACCCTCTTTTTACCAATGAGTGGCTGTTTGATTTTTTGGACAGGGGGCTTTTGGCAGAAGCTGCTCTTCAGGGCTTTATTGAAGCAGAAAAATTAGGAACCATTAATATTCAAAAAATCATTTCAAGATGACCTGGCTCTTTGCTGCTCTCTCAACCTATTTGATTTTAGCTGTTGTTTTTTTGGTGGACAAATATCTCTTAACCCAGAAGATTCCAGATCCAAAATTCTACTCTTTTTTGGTTGGGGGGCTTGGGATATTAGTTGTCCTGCTTATTCCCTTTGTTAATTTTTCAGTGCCAGGAGTTTCTCAGATAGGACTAGCTCTTTTAGCAGGAGCTTTTTATATTCTAGGCCTCCTCTGGTTTTATAAAGGACTCCAGCTGTTTGAAGCTTCAAGAGTGGTGCCAGCAATTACAGGGATTTTACCTTTGTTTACTTTTGTCATTACTTTTTTATCTTCTCAAGGGCAGGAAAAACTAAG
The DNA here is from genome assembly GCA_964501545.1 of uncultured Candidatus Saccharibacteria bacterium. GTDB lineage: Bacteria > Patescibacteriota > Minisyncoccia > Minisyncoccales > RBG-13-42-11 > CAZCSH01. The sequence continues at coordinate 8,922 of CAZCSH010000007.1, read as the reverse complement.
TTTAGATGGGCTGACAGCTTTCTTTCTTTTGGTTTTAGGTAGCGTTTTAATAACTTATCAGAGAAAGGCAGGAATTTCTTTTAACTGCCTTAAAATTTCTGCTCTTTCTGCTCTTGCTTTAGCTTTCTCTTTTGTTTTGACAAAATACGTTTATTTAGGTCAGGCCTTTTGGTCAGGTTTTATTTGGATAAGGCTGGGCGGGGTTTTAATGGCTTTTCTCTTTTTCTTTTTGTTTCGAGAAATCAGAGAAACTCTGTTTCAGGCTAAAAACACTTTCTCTCAGAAAACAGGAATTATTTTTATTGCTAACCAGGGAATGGGAGCGGGAGCTGCCATCTTGCAGAACTGGGCGATAGCCTTAGCTCCCTTGGCCTACATTGCTGTGATAAATGCCCTTCAAGGAACTCAATATGTCTTCTTATTAATTCTAGCCTTGCTTCTTTCTTTAAAGTTCCCTCAAATTATTAAGGAAGAAATTTCCAGAGAGGTTATCTTACAGAAAATAATATCCATCCTTCTGATTGGAGGAGGCTTAGCTTTATTAACTGGGCGATGAATCTAAAGATTCATCTTCATCTGAGCCCACTTTATAGGCTTGATTTATGAAGAAAATTATGCTATATATTTTAATTTTTATCTTGGTTGTTTTTGGCTTCTTTTTTGTTGGCAAGCCAAAAGAAGCAGAAAACATTACTTGGGGAGTTAACTTTTCTCAAAAACATGCTAGTCTTCTGGGTTTGGATTGGCAGGAAACTTATTTAGTCTTGATTAATGATTTGGGTACAAAAGATATTAAATTAGCCACTTACTGGGATTTGATTGAACCAGCTGAGGGGGAGTATAATTTTCAGGATTTAGATTGGCAGATAGAAAAAACAGAAGAAAATGGAGTTAATCTTCTTTTGGTAATTGGCATGAAGACTCCCCGCTGGCCAGAGTGTCATATTCCAGAGTGGGCAAAAGGGTTGGCTAAGGAAAAACAGCAGGAGAAGATTTTGGCTTTACTGGAAAAGATTGTTTTGCGATATAATAATTCTTCTACTATTACTATGTGGCAGATAGAGAATGAACCTTTTTTCCCTTTTGGCGACTGCCCCTGGGTGGATAAAGACTTTTTAAAAAGAGAAATAGAGTTGGTTAAATCGCTAGATCAAAAGAAGAGGCCTGTTCTCATTTCTGACAGTGGAGAGGGATCGTTCTGGTTTGCTTCGGCTTCCTTGGGAGATATTGCGGGAACAACAATGTATAAAAAAGTCTGGGTTCATCAGTTAAACTTTTACTTTACCTATCCCTTGCCCCCAACTTTCTATAATAGGAAAGCCCAGCTGGTTAAATGGGTTTTTGGAAAAGAAGTTATTTGTGTAGAGCTTCAGGCAGAACCCTGGGGGCCAAAGTTATTGTATGATTCGCCTTTAGAAGAGCAAGAAAAGACAATGAACCTAGAGCAGTTTAAAAAGAATATTGAGTTTGCCAAAAAGACAGGTTTTGACACTTTCTATCTTTGGGGAGGGGAGTGGTGGTTTTGGATGAAAGAAAAACAGGGACAGCCCGAAATTTGGCAAGAAGCCAAGAAATTATTTTAATTGACCGAGCTGGCATTTATGTCAGTGAAGGTTGAAGATGAGAATGGAATTCTCATTGCCTATGCTTTCAATTATTATTTCCACTTTGAACGAGGAGAGATATCTGCCAATATTGCTTGAGTCAATAAAAAAGCAGGAGTTTGACGGAGAAGGCGAAGAGGATAAATCCTCTTCTTCACCTTCGCTTTCATATAGCGAAAGCTCGGTTTATGAAATAATTGTGGCAGATGCTGGCTCAGAGGATAAAACAATGGAGATTGCCAGAAGTTTTGGCTGCAAGATAGTTTTAGGTGGTTTGCCAGCTAAAGGGCGGAACGAAGGAGCCAAAGCTGCCAAGGGCAACCTCCTTTTATTTTTGGACGCCGATGTTGTTTTGCCAAAAGGCTTTTTGGAGGAATCTCTTAATGAATTCAAAAAAAGAAAATTAGCTGTTGCCTCTTTTTGTTTGATCCCTCAGACAAAGAAGTTTTTACCCAAACTTGCTTTTCATCTTTTTTACAACCTGCCAATTATCATTTTGGGGAGATTTTTAGCTCATGGAGCTATGGGAATTTTTGTTAAAAAAGAGGTTTTTAATAAAGTTGGAGGATTTGATGAGGAAATTAAATTGGCCGAAGATCATTATTTTGTTCGCCAGGCAAAGAAAGTTGGCAAGTTCGGCATTATTCGTTCGGCTAAGCTATTAATTCCTCTGCGTCGTTTTGAAAAAGATGGCTACTTTAAAACCGGACTTCGTTATTTGATCTGCGGCCTTTTTATGCTTTCTGGAAAGCCAGCTAAATCAAAGTTTTTTGACTACAGATTAGGCCACTATTCAAAAAAGAAAAAAGATAAGTTAAAATAGTCTATATGGATATCTACGAGTTACCAAAATTTCAATTTCCTAAAATAAAAGCTATTAGAAAAGAAAAACTGAGAACTATTCAGATTATTATAGGGATTGTTCTCCTTTCTTCTTTCTTTGGCTTCTTAGCTGGCCTTGTTTCTGGCAGCTATTTTTATTTGGAGATAAAAGACTATCTTTCTAAGTTGAACATCGAACTGCCAGGGGTAAAGACAATTATTGAAAAAGAATACGTTCCTCAAACCACTCAAGAAGAAGCAATTGTTAACGCTGTCAAAACTGTCTCTCCGGCCGTTGTCAGCATTGTAGCCACCAGAGACGTTCCCATTTTTGAAGAGTACTATATCAATCCCTTTCAGCAGTTTGAGGAGCTTTTTGGCCAGGGCGCGCCTTTCCTTCAAGTTCCTCAGTATCGCCAAAAAGGGACAGAAAAACAAGAGGTTAGCGGAGGAACAGGCTTTTTTGTCTCAGCCGAGGGTATGATAATAACCAATAGGCATGTGGTTTTGGACACAGAAGCTGACTACACCGTCTTTACCAATGACGGTAAAAGTTATCCTGCTAAGGTTTTAGCTCGTGATAGCTCTCAGGATTTAGCTGTAATTAAGATTGACCAGGAAAAGGCAGTGAACAGCGAGGGGAAGTTGGAGGTGAAATCCTTTCCTACAGTCAAACTCGGTGATTCAGATAAAGTCCAAATAGGACAAACTGTGATTGCCATAGGTAATGCTCTGGGTGAGTTCAGGAACACGGTTTCTGTTGGAGTGGTTTCAGGTTTGGGCAGGCAGATTACAGCTTCAGGTGGTAGTTTTGTTGAAACTTTGGAGGATGTTATCCAGACAGACGCTGCTATCAACTTGGGTAACTCAGGTGGTCCTCTTTTGAACTTGGCAGGCGAAGTCATCGGCATTAACACAGCCGTGGTCCAGGAAGCTCAAAGCATTGGCTTTGCCATACCCATTAACAAAGCTAAAAGAGACATTGAGCAGGTTAAGACTTCAGGTAAAATTGTCTATGCGTTCTTGGGCATCAGATACATCATAATTAACGAATCCATTCAGAAAGAAAACAATTTGCCGGTCAGCTACGGCGCCTGGATTGTAAAAGGAGAAGGGGGGACGTCTGCTGTCTATCCGGATTCGGCAGCAGAGAAAGCAGGCCTTCAAGAAAATGACATTCTTTTGGAGTTTGATGGAGAAAAGATTGCGACAGATAATTATTTGGCCAGGATTATTCAAAATTATCTTCCTGAGGATAAGGTTTCTTTGAAGTACTTGCGAGACGGAAAAGAGCAAACTGTTTACGCCACTTTAGACGAGCGGACCGAATAGGTCGGCTTAGCAGAAAGTTTTCAAGTTGTTGGGTGAGCGATGAAGTTTACCTTTTTTAAAGTTTGCCTTCATCTTTACCTTCGCCCGCCGTTCGGGCGGGCTCGGTGCTTGATTTTTTGTTGATTTATGATACTCTTAAAATGACAGTATGAACGGGAACTTTACTCACAAAACCCAAGAGGCTATATTAGAAGCTCAGAACCTCGCTCAAGAAAGAGGTCAGCAGCAAATAGATGCTCTTCATCTTCTATTGGCTCTTGTTTCCCAGGAAGGAAGCGTGGTTTTGAATTTGTTACAGCGCTTGGGAGCAGATATCGAAGGAATTAAAAGAAGAACAGAAGCTGCCTTGTCTAGGCTTCCTGTTATTGCCACTCCCCAAGCTTTTGGCCAGTTTTATTTGACCCAGGATATGGCTCGAATTCTTGATCGGGCCAGGAGGGAAGCTTCTAAAATGGGAGATGAATACATTTCGGTTGAGCATTTATTTCTGGGTCTGCTGGACACTCCAACTAAAGCCAAGGAGATTTTGGACAGAACTAACTTTATGCAGTCAGGCAGGATTTCTGCTCTGGAATTCGGCAAGCTGGATTATGAGACAGCTTTAAAAGAGTTAGCTCAAATCAGGGGAGGCCAGAGGATTACTGACCCAGAGCCTGAATCAAAGTATGAGGTGATTGAGAAATACGCCAGAAACTTGACCCAGCTGGCACGCCAGGGAAAGCTGGACCCAGTTATTGGTAGAGAGAATGAGATCAGGCGCTTAATGCAAGTTTTAACCAGAAGAACCAAGAATAACCCTGTTCTAATAGGAGAAGCTGGAGTTGGGAAAACAGCTATTGCCGAGGGTTTGGCTCAAAAAATAGTTTCAGGCCAGGTGCCAGAGAGTTTAAGGGACAAGGAAATCATTGGTTTGGATTTGGGCGCTTTGGTGGCAGGAACCAAGTACCGGGGAGAGTTTGAGGACAGGGTGAAAGCCCTTTTGAAAGAGTTAAACAGGGCAGGGGGCAGGTACCTTTTATTTATTGACGAGCTTCATACTCTGGTGGGAGCGGGAGCAGCCGAAGGAGCAATAGATGCTTCTAATCTTTTAAAACCCGCTCTTCAGAGGGGGGAGTTGAGAGCGATTGGAGCCACCACTTTGAAGGAATACCAAAAATATCTTGAGAGAGACCCGGCTTTGGAAAGAAGATTCCAGCCAATTTATGTGGCAGAGCCAAGCATAGAAGACACAATAGCTATTTTGCGGGGGATAAAAGAAAAGTACGAGCTTCATCACGGGGTAAAGATTGAAGACAAAGCCTTGGTTTCAGCTGCCGAATTAGCCGCTCGTTACATTACCGACCGATTCCTGCCAGATAAAGCTGTTGACTTGATGGATGAGGCAATGAGTTCTATGAGATTAGAGATTGAGTCAGAGCCAGCCGAGCTGGGGGAGTTAAAGAAGCAAATCCAGAAGCTGGAGATTGAAAAGCAAATGGAAAAGGGAAAGACCAAAAAGAAAGGGATTTCGCGCCAGTTAGCTGATTTAAGAGAAAAGGAAAAATCAATCACTGCTAAGTGGCAATCGGAAAGAGAAGTTATTGGAAAAATAAAGAATTTGAAAAAAGAATTGGAAGAAACTAAGTTTGCTGTAGAAAGGGAGCAGACTCAAGGCAATCTTCAAAAAGTGGCAGAGCTAAAATATGGAAAGCTTCCAGATTTGATGAAGGAATTGAAAGCTACAGAAAGAAAACTGGCTCGTTTCCAGAAGTACCGACCCATTTTAAAAGAAGAAGTGTCAGAGGAAGATTTGGCTCAAGTTGTTTCTCGTTGGACAGGCATACCCGTTACCCGTCTTTTGGAAGGAGAAGCCAGAAAACTTGAAAAAATGGAAGAGCTCTTGGAAAAGAGAGTTATTGGTCAGAAAGAGGCAATAGCTGCCATTTCCAGCGCCGTTCGCCGGGCTCGGGCAGGAATATCTGAAGAAAACAGGCCTATGGGTTCTTTTATGTTTTTGGGGCCAACCGGAGTTGGAAAGACAGAGACAGCCAAGGCTCTGGCCGGGTTCTTGTTTAACGATGAGAATGCTTTAATCAGGTTGGATATGTCAGAGTATATGGAGCGGCACACTGTTTCTAAAATGATAGGTTCGCCTCCAGGCTATGTGGGGTATGAGGAAGGGGGCCAGCTGACAGACAAAATTAGAAGAAGGCCTTACAGCTGCATTCTTTTGGATGAGATTGAAAAAGCCCATCCTGATGTTTTCAATATCTTACTTCAGATTATGGAAGACGGCAGGCTGACCGATGCCAAAGGCAGAACGGCTTCTTTCAAAAATGCTATTTTAATTATGACCTCTAACATTGGCTCTGAGCATATTGCCAAAATGGGCTCACTTGGGTTTTTGGGAGAAAAAGGAGGAGAAGAAAAAAGCTTGAAGGAAAAAATAATGGAAGCTCTGCGTGAGGAATTCAGGCCCGAGTTTTTGAACAGGGTAGATGAGATTATTATCTTTAACTATCTGCAAAAGCCCCAGATAAAACAAATAGTGAATTTGGAGCTGGAAAAGGTGGTAAAAAGACTGGCTGGGAAAGGCATCTCCATTAAAGTCACAGAACAGGTCAAGGAGCTGTTGGCTGAGCAAGGGTTTGACCCAAACCTTGGAGCCAGACCTTTAAAGAGGGTAATCCAGAGAATGGTTTTAGATCCCTTAGCTCTGAGAATTGTAGGAGGTCAGATTCTGGAAGGAGAAAGGGTGGCGGTTGACCTTGAGGCAGGTAAAATTATCTTTCGCACTTCAAAAGATTTAATCGGAAGCCAAGCCAAAAAGAAAGAAGAAGTTTTAGCTGATAAAGCATGAGGAGAAACATTTTAATTACCATTTCCCTTTTTATTGTTGGAATGGTGGGAGGTATTTTTGCCGATCAGATTCTTTGGCCTTACTTTGTGGAAAGGCCGCTTTTTTATCAATACGGGTTAGAGCAAAGTCCGGTTTATGTGACAGAGAAAAAGGAAATTACTATTCAAGAAAATACAGCTTTGCAGGAAGCTGTGTATAAGGTGGAAAAAACAATCATTGCTCTTCGCAGCCAAACCACAGAAGAGGAAGTTTTAATGGGCTCAGGCCTCATTGTTACAGCAGACGGCTTAATAGTTACCTTGGCGGAATTGGTGCCCCAGGGTTCAGACTTTGCTTTTTTTGCTGAGGGAAAGGCAGTGGCTTACCAGATATTAAAAAGAGACCCGGAGGAAAACTTAGCCTTAATAAAACTTGAAGCTAATAATTTAGTGAGCCGGGGATTTGCTGATTTGTCAAAACTAAGGCTGGGGGAGAGAGTTTTTTTAATAGGTTTCACTTTTGAGGAAATGGCAACCGGTACTTTGCTAAAACCCGGAGAAAAGATTGTCAATGAAGGCATTGTTAAAACCTTTGACCAAGACCTAATTCAAACAAACATTTCAGAAGACATTTCTTTACAGGGCAGCCCACTTTTTAATATTGAAGGCGAAGTTTTGGGGCTAACTACGTTTTCAGAGGCTGGGCAAGTTCTTGCTATTCCTGTTTCAAAAATCCGGGCTTTCACTGAACTCTAATTGAACCTTTAAAACCAGAAAAACTGCAAAAAGGGGAGGTTTGACGATGGCAAAGAGAGAGAAGACTCTTATTGATGTCTCAGTGGACGGTTATCTGTTTCATCTTGGCGTAAGGGGCGGAAGCGTCTATCGAGTGGTTGTCGCCTGCAAAGAAAAAAAGAATAATGGGGAATTGGCGGCAATCGCTCAAGCTTATGAGAAATGCCGAAGACAACTTTCTACCCGCAAGAGAGCAGTTTCTCTAACTGGAGAATTTAGGTGGTGCCTAAATCCCCAGTGCCCTAATGCTTTCTACGCCAAGCGGAGCAAGATTAATATCGGACAAGGCAGATTTTGCTCCAAAGACTGCGCCTCTCGAATGACTATTCAAAAGTGGCCAGATGAGAGGATTCGGAGCGGCATTCAGCGGATTTACCTAGAGGAGGGTAGGGTCACCGCCTATTTGCTCAGGAAGAGGCTTCGTCCACTTCGCGACGCTTTGAAGCTGCGGGTGAAAAAAGGCAGGTTCGCCAATATGCCGGAGGCTCTTAAGGCGATAAGCGGCATCTGGTTTCTGGACCTTTCGGATACCGAAGCCAGACGTTGGCTGGTTGATACTGCCTGCCTTCAAAGCCCGGAACTGATTAAAGAGCTGGACATACTCCTTGTCTGGTCAAAGACAAGAGGAAGAGCGAAACTCGTTTGCGCTCAAATTAAGAAAGATCCCAACGCCCCGGTAGCCAGAAAGTATCTTGAGGGCTTTCTCCAGACAGCGGAGGGCGAAAAGCTGAGAGAAGCGCTCAAGGAAGACCCTAGCTTTAGCTAGGGTCCTTTTCTTTTCTACTTAACTAAGCTAAGTTTTCCACAACCTTAATAAAAAAACCCACCGCTGGGTAATTTTTATTTAAATTATTTATAGAGATTCTATAAACCTATCCATTCTTCATTAGTCTTTTCAGAATTTCGGATTATGTTTTTAACAAATGGCTTACCCAATTCTTTAGGGTGGACGCTTACACAGGCTATTAAATCTTTATTAATTTTTCTCTTTAAGAAATACCAATCGCTCCCTTTCGGTTTATACATTTAAATCCATTCTTTTCTAATTTTCTAATTGCCTCCCTTGGTTTTTCTGGGAGAATCTTATATTTTCCACCTGGCTTTTTAGACATAGCTTAATTGTTTTAAGGACTGACGGGTATAAGGAAAATCTTGAAAATACTGATTCCATAGGATTAATTTTTTAACCCCCACCCTTTTTCTTAAAGATTTTCTATATCTTTCCCAATATTCTTTTGGTGCAGGCCTATTAAGTAAATCGTCGCTTAAGTTCTTTTTTATTACGGTTTCTAAATAACCAAGGCTTGCTTCTTTAATTTTTTCTATTGTTCCCGGAGCAGTTTTCCCTTCTTGAATAAGATCGAAATCTAAATTCACCCCAATGTAATAATTAGGTTTTTCTCTATAAACAAATAATGTAAACTTTCCTTGTTTTTTTGTATTTTTCATATGTTTATTTTCCATCTTCATTATACCAAAGCTTTTAAAAATATTCAATGTAAATCTAGGGTCTCAAAAAGTTTTCCACAACCTTCGGGTTGTGTTTTGTTTT
>CAZCSH010000006.1:2792-20715 GCA_964501545.1 uncultured Candidatus Saccharibacteria bacterium | reverse complement strand
GTCGGGGTGCCGGGAATTAATTTTTTATAATTTCTGAAAGATGGTTAACTGGCAATAAATCTTTTGGAAAAATTTTGATCAATTTTATTTTATATTTTTTTGCTAATTTCTCTTTTAATTTCGTATTCTTATCGTATTCTTTAAGTTCGCCATTTAGTCCAAGAAATTCTACGAGTTTTCCTTTTATCAAAAAATCAGCAGTATAGGAACTATTTGGATAGGGGATATTTCGTTGATGCTCTACGTTATTAGAATATAGCCAGTCGTCAATTATTTTTTCTGCGAAGGAGTCACATTTATGACCGTCCTTGGCAATAAACTTCCTTGAAAATATAACTGGATTCGGCTCAAATCCCGCCATTTGGATAGCCTTGTTCCAGGAGTTAAAAACTTTTTGTGCTCTCCAAGCCAGTCCCGGTCTCTCTTTCTTAACCGGGATTCTTCCTCGCTTATCGTAAAAAACTTTAATTTCTTTAAGAATTTCCCTTCTTTTTTGAGAATCGCTTTTTCTTAATATGCTAGTGTGGCATTCGGAGGAACAATAGATTTTCTGGCCAGAAAATTGTTTTCCGCAGATAGGACAGGTTTTAATTTTTCGTCTTAATGGATTATTGAAAATAGCAACGCACGAAGAAGAACAAAAAATACGTCCGGATTTAGACTTTTTAAATTGGTTTAATTCACGAGACACCCTATTTTTACAATTAGGATTTGCGCACAATTTTTCAATTCTCCTAAGCCTAATTCGGGATTGGCATTCTATGGAGCAATATTGACGCCAGCCGAATTTTTGAGCTTCATTTATGCGTCCTGTCGTTCTAGAAAAATATTTTCCGCAAAATGCACATTTTATCCTAATTAAATTCATAAATTCTGTCGGGGCATCCGGATTTGCACCGGAAATCTTACGCACCCCATGCGCAAATGTTGCTGTTACACCATGCCCCGAATTTTTAATCTAAAAAACTTAGCTAAAAAAACTTAGCTCAGCTAAGTTTTGCTCAAGGCTTTGATACATTTAGTGCAGGCTTTGACTCTTTTGCCAGACGGTAAGCGAACCCATTGGAGATTGGGATATTTTCTTTTCTTAACGGTTGGATTGTATTTTCCTCTTAATTTCTTTAACCGCCAAGCTGTTTGAGATGTTTTGCCGCAAATGGCGCATTTTCTTGCCATATATAAACATCTTAGCAGAAATTTTACCTTTTACAAGATTAATGTAAGTAGTATAATAAAGAATATATGGAAGCCCTGCTTGGGTTTAAAATTTTTTTATATATCATTATAGTTGTTTCAGCTATTTTTCACGAATACTTTCACGGCTGGGCAGCTTTTCAATTGGGCGATCCAACAGCAAAATATGCAGGAAGACTGACCTTAAACCCTTTAAAACACATCGATCCCATGGGCACGGTTATCATCCCTCTTTTTTTATTGTTTTTCTTGGGAGGATTTATTGGCTGGGCAAAACCCGTACCATATAACCCTTTCAATCTCCGTGACCAAAAGTATGGAGCAACCAAAATAGCAATAGCGGGTCCCGGCGCTAATTTCTTAATTGCTTTAATTTTTGGGCTGATAATTAGATTTCTGCCCGTTGGAGGACTTTTATACGTCACTTTTAGTTGGATTGTTTATGTTAATATCTTCCTGGGTTTATTCAATTTAATTCCTATTCCTCCCTTAGACGGTTCAAAATTATTAATGGACTTTTTCCCTAAATCAAGAGTACTTCAAGTTTTAGAGCAGTCACTGGTAGGAATATTTCTGGCCGTTGCCATAGCTATTATGTTTTTGCCGTTTCTTTCCTCTCTCATTTATTATCTTTTTGCAGGAGTCCCCTTCATGGGATTGACTTTTTAAAATTCATCTGTTAAATTAAAATTTGTTATGCCTACTATTCACCAATTAATCAAAAAGGGAAGGAAAAAAGGGAAAAAGAAGGACAGAACACCTGCCCTGACTTTTGGTTTTAATGTCTTGAGAAACAGGCCCAGAGACTATGCTTCTCCTTTCAAGAGAGGAGTTTGTTTAAGAGTATTTACGACAACTCCTAAGAAACCTAACTCTGCCTTGCGAAAAGTAGCTAGGGTTCGTTTGACCAATGGTATGGAGGTGACAGCTTATATTCCAGGCGAAGGCCACAATTTGCAAGAGCACTCCGTTGTTATAATCAGAGGAGGCAGGGTAAGAGATTTGCCTGGCGTCAGATACCATGTGGTCAGAGGGATTTTAGACACAGGCGGAGTGGAGGGCAGGAAAAAACAAAGGTCAAAGTATGGAACCAAAAGAGAGAAATAATTTTTACCCCGAATTTATTTTGTAAATTTCGGGGAGCCCAACAAATATGGCTAGAAGAAAGCAAGCAGAAAAAAGAGAAGTTGCCCCAGATTTTGTTTACAACAGTGTTATTGTTGCCAAACTCATTAACCAGGTCATGAAAAGGGGTAAGAAGACAATTGCCAGAAAAGTTGTTTATCAGGCCTTTGACATTATTAAAGAAAAAACAAAGAAAGACCCTCTGGAGGTTTTTGAAAAAGCGATTGAAAACGCCTCTCCTCAGCTTGAGGTAAAATCCAAAAGGGTAGGAGGAGCGACCTATCAGGTTCCCAGAGAAGTTCGGGGAGAGAGAAAGTTGGCTTTGGCCCTTCGTTGGATTTTGAATGCTGCTAGGTCAAAAAAGGGGAAACCGATGAAAGAAAAGCTGGCAGAGGAGCTTATGGCCGCAGCTAACAATGAGGGAGCTGCCATTAAAAAGAAAGAAGATACTCACAGAATGGCAGAAGCCAATAGGGCTTTTGCTCACTTTGCCTGGTAAAGGGTGCTCGGTAATCAATTTTTCAGAGTACCAGCCCTTAAAATCCCAGCGAGATTTTAGAGCCTGCGCTCTTTCGGCCTATTTTTCGCCTCTGGGCGAATCCATGCAAATAGGCCTCCGAGAGCTACTTGAAAAATTATTACCTCGCTTATCGAGCTTTCGTCCAGCGAAAGCGAAGATCGAAATGAAGCTTTAGCTTCATTGAGCACTGAGGGTAGTCAAAGAGATAAATCTCTTTTCCACCTTTGTTTCCTTCGGAAACTCGGTTTCTAAAGAGCGAGCTAAGCGAGCGATTAAACTTTGTATTACCAATATGCCAAGAATCTATCCAATAGAAAGAGTTAGAGATATAGGGATTATTGCTCATATTGATGCGGGGAAAACAACCGTGACCGAACGGGTTCTTTTCTATACTGGCATTTCTCACAAAATAGGAGAGGTCCATGATGGTCAGGCTATTATGGACTGGATGGAGCAAGAAAAAGAAAGAGGTATTACCATAACCTCTGCTGCCACCACTTGTTTTTGGATACCCAGCTACTTAGAAAGAGAAAAGGAAGGCGAAGAGAACAATTTCTCTTCTTCACCTTCGTCCGCTAAAGCGGACTCGGCGAACGAATACAGAATAAACATTATTGATACCCCAGGCCATATTGATTTTACGGTTGAAGTCCAGAGGTCTTTGCGAGTCTTGGATGGAGCAGTGGTAGTGTTCGATGGAGTGGCAGGGGTTGAACCTCAGTCAGAAACAGTTTGGCATCAGGCAGACAGGTTCAAAGTGTCCAGAATTTGCTTTATTAATAAACTAGACAGAACTGGGGCTGATTTTCAAAAAAGCCTTGACTCTATTTGGAAAAAGCTTTCTCCCAATGCCGTTAGCCTCCAGCTGCCAATTGGTATAGAGAGTGGCTTTTCTGGAGTCATTGATTTATTAAGAATGAAGGTGCTTCGGTTTGAGGGAGATTTTGGTCAGATTGTAAAAGGTGAAGAGATTCCCCAAGATATGGTAGAACTTGCCAAAGAATGGAGAGCAAAACTTGTTGAGAAGATTGCAGCAGAAGATGAAGCTTTGCTGGAGAAGTATTTGGCTGGAAAAGAAATAGAGGTGGCAGAATTAAAGAAGGTTTTGAGAAAGGCTACCATTAACTACCAATTAGTTCCTGTTCTTTGTGGTTCAGCTTTAAAGAACAAAGGAATTCAGCTCTTGCTGGATGCGGTGGCAGATTATTTGCCAAGTCCATTAGATTTGCCTCCAGTTAAGGGGACAGACCCAAAAACAGGCAAAGAAACAGAAAGAAAACCAGAGGATTCAGAGAAGTTTTCTGCTCTAGCTTTCAAGGTGGCTAGCGACCCTTATGTTGGAACCTTAACTTATTTTAGGGTTTACTCTGGTTCCTTGAAAAAGGGCTCTTATCTTTTCAACACAACCACAGGAGAAAAAGAAAGAATTGGCAGGATTTTGAGAATGCACGCAGCAGAGAGGGAGGAAGTGAAAGAGATCTTTACTGGAGATATTGCTGCCACAGTTGGTTTAAAAAATACTTCTACCGGTCACACTTTGTCTGATGAGACAGCTCCTATTGTTCTGGAAAAGATTACTTTCCCAGAGCCGGTTATTTCCATTAGGATAGAGCCCAAGACCAAGGCTGATCAGGAAAAGATGGGTCAGGCCCTGAGAAGATTGATGGAAGAAGACCCAACTTTTCGGGTTAAAGGGGACATAGAAACAGGAGAGACTATTATTTCTGGCATGGGGGAGCTCCACTTGGAAATCATAGTTGACAGGATGAAAAGAGAGTTTGGGGTGGAAGCTAATGTTGGCAGACCTCAAGTAGCTTACAAAGAAACAATTAAACTGGAGGCTTCAGCCGAGGGAAAGTACATTCGCCAGTCAGGTGGTCGGGGTCAGTATGGACATGTTTTCTTAAGATTAGCTCCTTTAGAAAGAGGTAAGGGCTTTGAGTTTATAGACGAGATTAAAGGTGGCATTATTCCCAGAGAGTTTATTCCAGCGGTTGGAAAAGGAGTAAAAGAGGCTATGGACAAAGGAGTGGTGGCAGGCTACCCTATGGTAGATATTTCAGCCACTCTTTTTGATGGTTCTTTCCACGAAGTTGACTCTTCAGAAATTGCTTTTAAAATTGCTGCTTCCTCTGGTTTCCAAGCAGCTGCCAAAAAAGCTAACCCCATTATCTTGGAGCCAATTATGAGTTTGGAAGTGGTTGTCCCAGAAGAGTTTTTCGGAGACATTATTGGGGATTTGGCTGCTAAGCGGGGAAAGATTGAAGAAACAACTGACAGGTTGCAAATGAAAGTGATTTCGGCTATGATACCCTTAGCTGAAATGTTTGGTTACGCAACTTCGCTCCGTTCGTTGACAGAAGGCCGAGGAACCTTTACTATGGAATTTGACCGGTATCAAGAGGTTCCCCAGCAGATAGCCCAGGAAATAATTGAAGGCAAGCGTAGGTAATAGTCGTTACTCATTGAGAACTTCGTTCTCATTTCGAGCTTCGCTTCCACATATATTTATTGACTAATGTATGGAAGCTTGCTGGTTGACAAAATTAAAAAGGTTTAATATACTCATACTATATTATAATTAATCACCGAGCTGAGCATATAAAAGTTATGTGCCTAGCTGGGGTAAAGAAGAGGACAAAGTCCTCTTCGCCGAAACAAAAAATATGGCAGAAAAATTCATCAGAGAAAAACCTCATGTCAATATTGGTTCTATTGGCCATGTTGACCATGGGAAGACTACTTTAACCGCAGCCGTCCTTAAAATTCAAAAAATGAGGGGCTTAAGAGCAACTGAGAAAACTGTAGACCAGATTGACTCAGCGCCGGAAGAGAAAGCTCGAGGTTTGACTATCAACGTAACTCACGTTGAGTTTGAGACAACGAAAAGGCACTATGCTTGGATTGACTGCCCAGGTCACGCAGACTACATCAAAAACATGATTACGGGAGCCGCTCAAATGGATGGTGCTATTTTGGTTGTTTCCGCTCCCGATGGTCCCATGCCCCAGACCAGAGAGCACATTCTTTTGGCTCGCCAGGTGGGATTACCCTCTTTGGTCGTCTTTTTAAACAAGGTAGATGCGGTAGATGACCCAGAGATTATTGATTTGGTTGAGTCAGAAGTCAGAGAGTTATTGAAGAAATATGAGTTCCCTGGGGACAAGATCCCAATCATTCGGGGTTCAGCTTTAAAGGCTGTTGAAGCTAGCTCTCTGGACGATGAAGCAGTAAAACCCATTATTGAGTTGCTAGACGCCATAGACAACAGCATTCCTGAGCCTGTCAGAGAGGTAGAGAAACCCTTTTTGATGGCGATAGAAGATGTCTTCTCTATTGAAGGCAGAGGGACGGTAGCTACAGGCAGAATTGAAAGAGGGATTATTCATCCTAACGAAGAAGTAGAACTGGTTGGTATTAACCCAACCCAAAAGACAGTGGCTGTCAGTATTGAGATGTTCAACAAGATGTTGGACGAAGGCAGGGCTGGAGATAATGTTGGTATTTTATTAAGAGGCTTGAAAAAGGAAGACGTTGAAAGAGGTCAGGTTTTGGCGGAACCAAAAAGCATTACCCCCCACACTGAGTTTAAAGGCGAGGTTTATGTTTTGACCAAAGAAGAAGGTGGCAGACACACCCCCTTCTTTAAAGGTTACAAACCCCAGTTTTATTTCAGAACCACAGACGTAACAGGAGATGTTAGCTTGCCCGAGGGAACAGAGATGGTTATGCCAGGTGATACAGTCAGCTTTTTGGTCAAACTGATGGCCCCGATTGCTATGGAAGAGCAACAGAGATTTGCCATTAGGGAAGGAGGAAAGACGGTCGGGGCAGGGGTAGTCACCAAGATTAACAAATAACCTTAGAATTAAGTAATTAAAAAAAGAATAGTTCTTTAAGATGCCAAAGAGAAAAACGGAAGCTGCAGAAGAAGAGATAAAATCCAAAATCAGGATAAAGATTCAAGCTTTTGACCATAAGGTGATTGATGCTAGTTGTCGCCAGATTATTGAGACAGTTAATCGTTATGGGGCAGAAGTGGCAGGACCCATACCCTTGCCCACCGCTATTAACAAGTATACTGTCAACCGTTCTAGTTTTGTTCACAAAGACAGCAGAGAGCAGTTTGAGATGCGCTTGCACAGAAGGCTGATTGACATCTTAAAACCCAATCCCAAGGTGATAGATGCTTTAATGAATTTAAACTTGCCAGCCGGAGTTCATATTGAGATTAAAATGTAACCATGTCATCCTTGCCAAATACTTAAATTAGATGTAAAATTAGTAAATTGCCTCCAGGAACTGGGCAATCGCCCAGTTTTTGGTTGACCCCGTTAGAAGTCTTTGTCAGAAAAATTTTAGAAAAAATTTTTTCTGCAATGTAATAATTTGGATAAAAAAGTAAAACAATATTTTCGCAGATTAAATTGTAATTATTTTTGAGCAGACTTCTAACGGGGTTGAAAGGAAACATGAAGTTTATTTTAGGTTTAAAAATTGGTATGTCCCAGGTTTTTACTGAAGATGGTAAAGTCAGCCCAGTTACCTTGATTGAGGCTGGGCCGTGTCAGGTTTTGCAAGTAAAAACAGAAGAAAAAGACAAGTATAAAGCAGTTCAAGTGGGCTTTGTCCAAAAGACCAAAAAAATCAAGAAGACTGAGAAAGGGAAGGAGTTTAAATATAAAAGAGAGTTCAAAGATAATGATAAACTAAAGGTGGGGGACGAGATTACAGTGTCTATCTTCCAGCCAGCAGAGAAAGTAAAGGTTTCAGGTATTTCCAAAGGGAAAGGTTTTCAGGGGGCAGTCAAGCGCTGGGGTTTTTCTGGTAGGAACGCTACCCATGGTGTGAAACATGAGCAAAGAACTTTGGGTTCTGTTGGCATGACTGGCCCTGACAAAGTTTACAAAGGCAGAAAGATGCCGGGCAGAATGGGAAGCCAGAGAACCACTATTAAGAACTTAGCGGTCTTGAGAGTGGACAAAGACAATAATCTTTTAGTAGTGAAAGGGGCGGTGCCAGGCAGAAAAGGAACCCTTTTGGAAATCAGAGGATCAATTGCTCAATGAGAACTGTATTCTCATTTCGAGCTTCGATTTTAATGAGTTAAAATCTTGCCTCATGAAGACTCCAGTTTACAATCAAGAAGGGAAAGAAGTAGGAAGCACTATTTTACCAAAAGAGATGTTTGAGGTTCCTTTAAACATTGATTTGGTTCATCAGGTGGTGGTCTCCCAGGCGGCCAACAAAAGACAAGTAACAGCTCAGACCAAAGATAGGGGTGAGGTCAGAGGCGGTGGCAGGAAGCCCTGGCGCCAGAAAGGAACAGGCAGGGCCAGACATGGCTCCAGACGTTCTCCTTTATGGGTAGGAGGAGGAGTTACTTTTGGTCCGACCAAAGAAAGAGTTTTTAAGAAAAAGATTAACCAGAGGGTAAAAAGAACAGCCTTATTTATGGTTTTGTCTGCCAAAGCCAGAGATAAGATGCTAGTGGTTTTAGACAAACTTTCTCTTCCTCAACCCAAAACAAAACTTATGAAAAATATCTTGGAAGCCTTGCCAACCAAAGACGCTTCCTGCCTCATTACTTTGTCCAAACCAGAGAAAGATATTGTTCGGGCAGCTAAAAACCTGCCCCAAACAGCTACTATTGAAGCCAGGAATCTGAATGTTTTAGATCTAGTCTCTTTTAAATATTTAGTTTTGCCAAAAGATACGATTAAAGTGATAAAGGAAACCTTCTCCTAATATGCCATTGCTTGATATTTTTAAAAAGAAAAAGAAAGAAGAGAAGCCAAAGAAAGAAGAGAAGCCGAAGAAAGAAGTGAAAGAAACAAAAGAACCAGAGAAAAAGGAAGTGAAAGGAGAGATAAAGGCTCCAAAGCTTGCGGTTAGCAGGGAAAGAAGAGTTGTCAAAGGAGAGGCTTATAAAACCTTGAAAGGTCCCCATGTGACAGAGAAAGCTTCTGATTTAACAACCAAAAATCAGTATGTTTTTAAAGTTTGGCCCAAGACTAATAAAGTAGCTGTCAAGAGAGCAGTGGAAGAAGTCTTTGGAGTCGATGTCCTGGGAGTTAAGATTGTTAATGTCCCGCAAAAGAAGAGAAGATTGGGCAAGGCTCAGGGCTTCCGGGCAGGTTACAAAAAGGCTTTAGTTAAAATAAAAGAAGGGCAGAAGATTGAGATTTTGCCCAGATAGAAATCATGCCAAAAATAGAAAGACCAAAAAGTGTGTTGATCAAAAAGAGGCCAGAGAGGAGGCTTTTGGTTGCCTTGAAAAAGAGGGCAGGCAGAGGGACGAGCGGCAGGATTACTGTCCGCCATAAAGGAGGAGGAGCTAAAAGGCTTTACCGGATTGTTGATTTTGGCCAGGAAAAACTAGGCCTTCCTGCCAAAGTCGTGGCTCTGGAATATGACCCAAATAGAACAGCTTTTCTTTCTCTTTTGGAGTATGGGGATGGGGAAAAAAGATACAGGATAGCTCCCCAAGGGTTAAAGGTGGGAGATGTTGTTATTTGCGCAGAAGAAGGAGAAATAAGGATTGGCAACCGTTTAAAGTTAAAGAACATGCCTGCTGGCACCGAGGTTTATAATGTTGAGTTGGAACCGGGCAGAGGAGGGAAAATAGTTCGGGGAGCAGGGACAGCTGCCAAAGTCTTATCCCAGGAAGAGAGGTTTACCAATCTAGTTTTCCCTTCGTCTGAAGTAAGAAGGGTTTCAGCTGAGTGTTTTGCTTCCATTGGCAGGGTTTCTTTTCCTGAACACAAGTTTATAAAGATAGGTAAGGCCGGGAGAAACAGGCATAAAGGAATAAGGCCAACTGTCAGGGGAACAGCTATGAATCCCGTAGACCATCCTCATGGTGGGGGTGAAGGCAGAACGCCCATTGGGCTTCGGCACCCAAAGACTCCTTGGGGAAAACCTGCTCGTGGAGTTAAAACCAGAAGAAAGAAATGGACAGATAAATTAATTGTCAGCAGAAGGCACAAAAAGAAGTAATCTTATGGCGAGATCTCTTAAAAAAGGTCCTTATTTGGACGAAAAGTTAATCAAGAAAATAGCAAAGTTAAAGCCAGGCAGCCAGGAAATTACTAAAACCTGGAAAAGGTCAGCTACTATAACTCCCGAAATGGTAGGCTTTACTTTTGGCGTTCACAATGGTAGAGAGTTCATTCCGGTCAAGGTAACCGAAAACATGGTGGGGCACAAACTGGGTGAGTTTGCTCCTACCACCAAGTTCTCCCGACATGGGGGTCGAATGCAAAGGGAATTGGAAGCTAAAACAGAAGAACAAGGTCAAATTACAAGCTAAAAACTATGCCTGTTCAAGCCCAACTTAAATATTTAAGGATAGCGCCCAGGAAAGTAAGATTAGTGACTGATCTAATAAGGAGAAAAAAGGCAGAAGAGGCTCAGACTATCTTAGGTTTTACGACCCAGAAAGCAGCCGAACCTCTAAAGAAGCTCTTGAACCAGGCCATAGCTAATGCTAAAAATAACTTTCAGCTGGACCCGGCCAACCTCTTCATTTCCAAAATAACAGTGGATGAGGGGCCAAAGTATAAAAGATGGCGGGCTCGGGCCAGGGGACAGGCTTACGAGATTCAAAAAAAGACCTCCCATGTTAAATTGGTTTTAGATGAGATAGTAAAAGCTAAAGTAAAAAAGAAAAGAGTGAAAGAAGAAGTTAAGGAAGAGGCTAAAGAAGTGAAGCCAACTATTGAGAAACCCAGATTTAAACCAGAAATAGAAAAACAAAAACCAAGAGTTAGTCGTGGTTTAAGAAGAATCTTTAGACGAAAGGCATTTTAATAATATGGCTCATAAAGTTCACCCTAAAGCTTATAGACTAAGAGGATTAAAGGACTGGGATTCCCGTTGGCTGGATAAAAAAAAGACTTCTCAGTACTTGGAGGAAGATTTTAAGATTAGGGAGTTTCTGGAAGAGAAAATAGGTAAGCTCGGGGTAGAAAAGGTGGAAATTGAGCGCTTTCCTGGAAAGCTGACCATTATCATCTCTTCTTCCCGGCCCGGCTTGATTATTGGCCGAGGAGGAGGTGGGGTGGAGGAGTTGAAGCTTGGTTTGGAAAAGATAGTGGCAAAACAAGAAGTAAGAATTGAGATAAAAGAAGTAAGAAATCCCTGGGCCTCTGCCACTTTAACTGCTCAATGGGCAGCCCAACAAATTGAAAAGCGAGTTCCCCATAGGAGAGTTTTAAAACAGGTTATAGAGAAGGTAATGACAGTCAAGAGTAACTTGGGGGTAAGGATAGAGGTAGCGGGCAGGCTTGGGGGAACTGAGATTGCGAGAAGAGAATGGCTTCAAAAAGGAAGACTGCCCCGCCAAACCCTTCGGGCAGATATTGACTACGCCAAGGTCGAAGCTAATTGTACTTACGGGGTAATTGGAGTAAAGGTCTGGTTATACAAAGGAGAAAAGTTTGATTAATTATGGCTATTTTAATGCCCAGAAAAGTAAAACATAGAAAGTGGCGAAAAGGTACCTCCAAAGGACTTTTTATTCGGGGCAGCCAGATTGCTTTTGGCTCTTATGCTTTGCAGGCTCTGGAAACCCGTTGGATTACAGCTCGTCAGATTGAAGCTGCCAGGAGAACCATTATTAGATATTTAAAAAAAGGTGGCAAGCTTTGGATTAGAATTTTCCCAGACAAACCAGTTACCAGAAAGGGAACAGAGGTTCCAATGGGAGGAGGCAAGGGAAGTGTTGATCATTATGTTTTTCCCATAAAACCTGGTAGGATTATTTTTGAGTTAGATGGGGTGAAAGAGGAGGTGGCCAGAGAAGCTTTTCAAAAAGCAGGAGACAAATTCCCAATTAAAACTAGATTTATAAAAAGATAATGAAGCTGGCTGAATTAAGACAAAAATCAGAGGCTGAATTAAAGAAAGTGCTGGAGGATGACAGGGAAAAGTTAAGGCAGCTTCGGTTTGATTTGATAGCTGGTAAGGTGAAAAATGTCAGGGAGATTAGAAAGATTAAAAAGGAAATTTCCCAACTTCTTACTTTATTAAGAATAAACAAGAAATAATATGCCAAAACGTAAATTAGAAGGAACAGTGGTTTCCAATAAAATGCAAAAGACCTTGGTTGTTTTGGTGGAAAGGATAAAAGAACACCCAAAATACAAAAGGAGATATAAAAGCCACAAGAGATACAAAGCTCACTATGGAGAAGGAGATTATGCTCTGGGAGATAGGGTTATTATTGAGGAGGGTGGGCCAATTTCTAAAGATAAAAAGTGGAAAGTAATAAAAAAGGTTAAATAAAAGGCGATGAGAACGAAGTTCTCATCTTCACCCTTGCTTTTATAAATAAAAGCTCGGTATATGATTCAACCCAGAACCAATTTAATAGTGGCAGATAACACTGGTGCAAAACTCATTCAGTGTTTTCATGTTTTGGGCGGAAGCAAAAGACGTTATGCCCAAATAGGAGATGTTATTGTGGCTGCTGTCAAAGAAGCTGAACCGAGAAGACTTGTCAAAAAACACGATGTTGTTAGAGCTTTGGTTATTCGCCAGAGAAAGGAGTATCGCAGGGCTGACGGCAGTTATATTCGGTTTGATGACAATGCCGCTGTTATTTTAGAGGGAAGCTCCCGAGATCCCAAGGGAGGAAGGGTGACTGGTCCTATTCCTCGGGAAATTAGAGAAAAAGGTTTTGAAAAAGTAGCCAGTTTGGCTCAAGAAATAGTATAAATAATAAGCGATTAATCGGTAGGCGATGAAGTTAAAACTTCATCTTCACCTTCGCCCGCCTAGGGGCGGGCTCGGTATATGAAGATAAAAAAGGGAGACACAGTTCTAATAATTAAAGGAAAAGACAGAGGAAAGAAAGGAAAGGTTTTGGAATCACTTCCTACAGAAAACCGTCTTCTGGTAGAGGGGATTAATTTAAGAAAAAAACACCAGAGGCCGAAAAGGCAAGGAGAAAAAGGGCAGGTTTTGTTGATGCCAGGCAGAATATCTTTGTCCAATGTAAAGCTAATCTGCCCCAAATGCCAGAAGCCAACCAGAGTAGGCTATAAGATTGTTAACGGAAAGAAACAAAAGATTTGTAAAAAGTGTGGCCAAATTATATGATAGGTCTTCAAGAAAAATACAAAAAAGAGGTAATTCCCAAGATGAAAGAAAGCTTTGGTTTCAAAAACGATCTGGCTGTGCCCAAGCTTGAAAAAGTGGTAATCAACACAGGTTTTGGCAGGCAGATTTCAGACAAGACGACAGAGGAGCAAAAAAAGATTACCGAAGCTATTCTCGAGGACTTAAGTCAGATTACCGGACAGAGAGCAGTTTTAACAAAAGCTAAAAAATCCATTGCTTCTTTTAAGATTCGCCAGGGAATGCCAATTGGAGCAAAAGTTACCTTGCGAGGGAAGAAAATGACAGACTTTTTGGAAAGGTTAATTCACCTAACTCTTCCCAGGACCAGAGACTTTCAGGGCATTAGCCCAACTTCAGCGGACAAAGAAGGAAGCTTAACCTTAGCTGTCAGAGAGCACATTGCTTTTCCTGAGATCTTGCCAGAAAAAGTGAGAAATATTTTTGGCTTAGAGATTACGGTCGTGACAACGGCGAAAAGCAAGAAAGAAGGATTAGAATTACTGAAACTGTTGGGCTTCCCAATTAAAAAATCCTAATATTCGGATTATATTTATGGCTACTAAAGCTCAAATTGCCAAATCCAAGAAGAAACCAAAGTTCAAGAGCCGAGTGGTTCGGCGCTGTTTTCGCTGTGGTCGGAAGAGGGGCTTTTTGCGTCGTTTTGGTCTCTGCCGTATTTGTTTCCGAGAGCTAGCCAATCAAGGTTTAATCCCGGGAGTTAAAAAAAGTAGTTGGTAAATAGCATGACAGATCCAATAGCTGACATCTTAAACAGAATACGTAATGCCCAGCTGGCTAAACTTCCTTCTTTAGAGGTGCCTTTTTCTAGTTTGAAGCAGGAGCTGGCTAAGATTTTAGCCAAAGAAGGTTTTATTGAAGGGGTGGAAACTAAAGAGAGAAAGGAGAAAAGGATTCTCGAGCTGACTTTAAAGTATAGAGAAGGGCTGCCTGCCATTTCTGGGTTAAAAAGGATTTCCAAGCCTGGCCAGAGAATCTATCTTAATTCCAAAAAGATCAAAAAGGTAAGGGGAGGATATGGCATAGCTATTTTATCTACCCCCAAAGGTCTTTTAACTAATAAAGAAGCTAGAAAAGAGAAGGTGGGAGGGGAGCTTCTGTGTGAAGTTTGGTAATATGTCTAGAGTAGGGAAAAAACCAATTCCAATACCAGCTGGTGTAGAAATTAAGGTAGAAGGAGGAGAGATTTGGGTTAAGGGTCCAAAAGGTGAAATTAAGAAAGCCCTTCGGCCCGAGATTAAGGTTGAAGTAAAAGAAAAAGAGATTTTAGTTTCTATGGCAAAAGAAACCAAGCAAACCCAGGCTTTTTGGGGATTAACTCGGGCTTTGATAGCTAATTTGATTGAAGGAGTAACTTCAGGTTTTGAGAAACAGCTGGAAATCCAGGGAGTAGGCTACCGAGCAGCCCTGGAAGGTGAAGAGTTGGTTTTACAGGTTGGCTTTTCCCATCCAGTCAAGATGAGTTTGCCAGAAGGGATTAAGGTCTTAGTGGAGAAAAACATCATTACTGTTTCTGGCATTGATAAAGAACTGGTTGGCCAGACAGCAGCCAACATTAGAAAAATAAAGAAGCCTGAGCCCTATAAAGGAAAAGGTATCAGGTATCTTGGGGAAGAGGTTCGTCGAAAGGTCGGCAAGAAAGTGATAGCTGCAGAAGGAGGAACCAAATAAAATGTTAGAGAAAAAGAAAAAAAGAATCAGGCGCCACAAAAGAATAAGAGCTAGGGTTTTTGGTACCAGTCAGAGGCCAAGGCTTTCTGTCTCCCGCTCAGCTAAGCACATTTATGCCCAATTGGTGGATGACGAGAAGGGAAAGACTATCTTGAGTGCCAGTGACCGTTCTTTGGCCAAAACAAGAACTAAAAAAACAAAGGTTGAGACAGCCAAAGAAGTCGGTAAGATTTTGGGAAAATCAGCCCTATCTAAGAAGATTGAGAAAGTGGTTTTTGACAGAGGGGGATACAAATATCAGGGCAGGATTAAGGCCCTGGCCGAAGGAGCGAGAGAAGAAGGACTTAAGTTTTAATATCTTATATGGTATATAGAACCAGCAGAAGACCGAAAACCGGAGAACAGAAAGAGGAGTTTGAGTCCAGACTTTTAGATTTGGCCAGAGTGGCTCATACCAGAGCCGGAGGAAGGAAAATGAAGTTTAGAGCAGTTATGGTGGTAGGTGATAAAAAAGGAAAGGTTGGTTTGGGAGCGGCTCAGGGGTCAGATGTGGCTCAAGGAATAGAAAAAGCAACCAGGTTAGCTAAAAAGAATATGATTGAGGTACCCATTACTCAAGACACTATCCCTCATGAGGTGATGGCAAAGTTTGGAGCAGCTAGAGTTATTTTACGGCCTCAGCGAAAAGGAAGAGGCTTGGTGGCAGGGGGCACCGTCAGGGTCATTTGTACTTTAGCTGGCATTAGAAATATTTCTTCCAAAGTCTTGGGCAGGACAGCCAACAAACTGAACAATGCCCAGGCTACCATGGTTGCCCTAAAGAAGTTAAAGAAAAAATAGCATGCAAATGCACCAGCTTAAAATCAGAAGGCCGAGGAAAAAGAAAAAAAGAATTGGCCGAGGGGGAAAAAGAGGAACATATTCTGGTAAAGGAATAAAGGGCCAAAGAGCGAGAGCGGGTAGAAGATTTGAACCAATTATTCGTAGTCTTATTAAACGCTATCCCAAATTAAGAGGTTATAGGTTAAAACCGGGACCAAAGACCAAGGTCGCGATTTTAAACCTGGATGTTCTGGAGAAAAACTTTGCTCCAGAAGCAAAAGTTTCTCCCCAAGTATTGTTAGAAAAGAGATTAATTCGTAGAATAAAAGGGAGAACGCCCCAAGTCAAGATTTTAGCCAAAGGTCAGCTAAAGAAAAGCCTCCAGGTCCAAGGCTGCCTACTTTCCAAAAAAGCAAAAGAAGCCATTGAGAAAGCAGGGGGTCAGATTTCTTAATCCAATGTGGTATCAGAGAATAATCCAAATCTTTAAACTAAAAGATCTGCGTAATAAAATCCTTTTTGTTTTAGCCATTTTTGCCCTATTTAGGATTATGGCCAATATCCCCATGCCTGGCATAGATGCTGAGAGAATGAGGGAGTTTTTCGCTGGTAACCAGTTCTTTGGTCTCTTAAACCTGTTCACCGGAGGAGCTTTGGATAACCTCTCCATTGTCATGCTTGGCTTGGGGCCCTTCATTACTGCCACCATTATCATGCAACTCTTAACCATGATCTTCCCTCAACTAGAGCAGCTGTACAAAGAAGAAGGGGAAGCAGGCCGCCAGAAGTTTAACCAGTATGCCAGAATTGGTACGGTTCCCTTAGCCTTTTTACAGGGTTACGCCATGCTCAACCTTCTCCAGCGTCAACAGATTATCGGCGCTCTCTCTCCTTTTTTGCTTTTTTCCTCGCTTTTGACGGTAGCAGCTGGCACTTTGTTTTTAATGTGGCTGGGTGAGCTTATATCTGAAAAGGGCATTGGCAATGGTGTCTCACTCTTGATTTTCGCTGGTATCATTGCTGACTTTCCCAACAACATCAGACAAATGTTAATCACCTGGGATCCTGGCCAAATCCCTTCTTACTTGCTTTTCTTTGGCATGGCTCTGCTTATTATTGCTGGTGTCGTTTTAATAAATGAAGGAAGGAGAAACATCCCTGTTTCTTATGCTAAAAGAGTGCGGGGGATGAAAATGTATGGTGGAGTTTCCACTTATCTGCCTTTAAATATAAATCCGGCTGGAGTAATTCCTATTATCTTTGCTCTTTCCATTATGCTCTTCCCGGGCATGATAGCCAATTTTCTGGGCGGAACAGGGGGTATTGTTGGGACGGTTGCTCAAGGGATAGGAGCTCTTTTCCAGAGTCCCTGGATTTATGGCTCTTTATACTTTATTTTAATTGTTATGTTTACCTACTTTTATACAGCGGTCACTTTTGATCCCAAAGCCATCTCTTCTAACCTTCAAAAGATGGGGGGTTTTATTCCCGGCATCAGACCTGGCACTTCAACAGCTAACTTCATGTATTACATCTTGAACAGGGTCTTACTGATTGGCGCTTTGTTTTTGGGGGCAATTGCCATCCTTCCTTCTATTATCGGGGGAGCTACAGGCATTACTGTTTTTAGCTTCTTAATTGGAGGAACAGCCCTCTTGATTGTGGTTTCCGTTGTGTTAGATGTTATGCGTCAAATAAGATCTCAATTGGAAATGCGAGAGTATGAAACCTTTTAAGAAAAACCCAAAAGTTTTCCTCGTCATCGGGCCGCCGGGCTCGGGCAAAGGGACTCAAGCAAAACTACTCTGTCAGAAATTTAAATTGATATACGTTGGTAGCGGTGACACTCTTAGGGTTCGCCAAAAGATAGGCGATTTTACCGGAATTAAACTCAGCAAGGTTATGAATAAGGGGGAATTGGTACCGAGCCTTATGATAGCTGACATTTGGGTCAACGAGTTTGAAAAAATAAAGAAGCGTCAGAGAAAAATCAAGGGCCTGGTTCTGGACGGATGGACGAGAACTATTACTGAGGCCTTTCTTATGGACGAAGCTTTGGAGTGGTATGAATGGAATAAGAACGTAAAAGTTATCCTTCTTGATATTTCCAGAAAAGAGTCTTTCAATCGTTTAACCAAGAGAAGGCAGTGTAAAAAATGCGGTAGGCTGATTCCTTGGCTGGGAGAATTCAAAAAGCTCAAAAAATGCAACAGATGCGGAGGCAAACTTGTTGTCAGGCGCGACGATAAGCTGGCATCAATAAAAATGAGGCTCAAGGAATATAAAGAAGAAACCATTCCGGCGATTAATCGTTACAAAAAACAAGGCAGGTTAATTAGGATAAACGGAGAACAAAGTATTGAAGAGGTTTTCAAAGACATTTTGAAAGCCCTCAGTCGATGAAGCTGAAGCTTCATCTTCACCTTCGCTTCCTTCGGAAGCTCGGTA
>CAZCSH010000006.1:0-2692 GCA_964501545.1 uncultured Candidatus Saccharibacteria bacterium | reverse complement strand
GCTCGGTAAATAATTTAACATTCATTAATTTTAGTTAAACTCGGTTTAACCGAAAAATGATTTCAATCAAAACACAGGAAGAAATTAGAATAATGAAAGAAGGTGGAAAGATTCTGGCAACTGTTATGAAAGAGTTAGAAAAAAGAGTTAAGCCAGGGATTACGACAAAAGAGTTAGACAGGGTCGCCGAGACCCTGATTTTAAAATCTGGTGCTAAACCCTCTTTTAAAGGATATCAGGGTTTTCCTGCTACTTTGTGTACCTCTATTAACGAAGAGATTGTTCATGCTTTACCTTCTAACAGGGTTTTGAAAGAAGGGGATATTATCTCTTTGGATCAGGGAGTTTTTTATAAAGGCTACCACGCAGATATGGCAGTAACTTTAGCAGTGGGTCAAGCCTCACCTGAAGCCCAGAGGTTAATTCGGGTTACAGAAAAAGCTTTAAGATTGGGAATTAAGAAAATAAAACCAGGCACTACTTTTGGTGACATTGGTCAGACTATTCAAAGCTATGTTGAAAGTCAGGGGTTCAATGTGGTGCGGGATCTTTGTGGCCATGGTATTGGTAAAGAACTGCACGAGGAACCTCAGATTTTAAATTATGGCAAAAAGGAAACAGGCCCTAAGATTAAAGAAGGAATGGTCTTTTGTTTGGAGCCAATGGTAACAGCAGGGGATTGGAAAATAAAAAAAGCCAAAGATGGTTATGGTTATGAAACAGCTGATGGTAACTTATCAGCCCATTTTGAACATACAATAGCCTTAACCAAAGATGGAGTAAAAGTTTTGACTGTGATAAAATAATTTAATATGCGACTTTCTGTCGTCATTCCGGCTTACAATGAGGAAAAGAGACTGCCAAGGACCTTGGGGGAGATTGATAAATATTTAAGAAATCAGAATTACGATTATGAAATTATTGTGGTTAATGATGGTTCAAAAGATAAAACAGCTAAGGTTGTTCAGGATTTAACTTCTCAAATTAAGAACCTTAAATTGATTGATAATAAAGAAAATCACGGTAAGGGCTATGTGGTTCGCCAGGCAATGTTAGAGGCTGGAGGAGAAGTTCGCTTATTTACTGATGCTGACAACTCCACTTCCATTGACCAGGTAGAAAAGATATTTTTGGAGCTTGAAAAGGGGGCTGATGTTGTTATCGCTTCAAGAGATATAAAAGGAGCGATTTTGGATCCTCCCCAACCCTGGCTGAGAAACGTTATTTTGGGAGAAGGATTTAAGTTATTCAGAAAGATAATTCTTGGCCTCTGGGGGATAGAAGATACTCAGTGTGGGTTTAAAGGGTTTCGCAAAGAAGTGGTAAAAAGAGTTTTCCCCAAGTGCAGGATTTCGCGCTTTGCTTTTGACCCAGAGATATTGGTAGTGGCTGAAAGAATGGGTTTCAAGATAAAAGAAGTGCCTGTTCACTGGAAGAATGATCCAGAGAGCAAGGTTAAATTAAAGAGCATCCTTAAAATGGGTCTTGATTTAATAAAGATTAGGTGGAAATTAATCAGAAGACAATATGATTAAAAAAGTGAAAAACATTAAATTTCCTTCAGAATTAAGGTTTGACCTGATTAGTAGGGATTGGGTAGTAATTGCTACGGGCAGAGCGAGAAGACCAGAAACCTTCAAGCGAGAGGAAAGGAGAGAGGAGGTTCCTTCAAAAAAAGATTGTCCATTTTGCCAAATATCTACCCAAAAAAAGCCAACCCTGATTTTTAACCGAGGCAAGAAGCTATCTCTGGACCGGGGTATTCCAAAGGACTGGTCAACCATCGTCGTCCCTAATAAGTATCCAGCTTTTATCCCTTATGCTAAATTAGAGCCAAGAAGAGAAGGGGAGTTTTATCAAAAGATGAATGCGGCTGGCTTTCACGAGGTGGTAGTGACAAGAGACCATAAAGATTCTTTAGGTCAATTTAAAGTCAAAGAAGTCAAAGAAGTGTTTGATGCTTATCAAGAGAGATATTTGGATTTAATGAAGAAAGACTTTGTTAATTATGTTTCCATTTTTCATAATCATGGAGCAGCAGCGGGAGCCTCAATCTTTCACCCTCATTCCCAGATAATTACCACTCCTTTGATAGATGTTGACCTAAATAGGGCTCTTTTAAATTCAGGCAGGTATTATAAAAAAACTGGGAAATGCATTTATTGTCAGATGAATAAGTGGGAGAGAAAGGTCAGAAAAAGGGTTGTTTTTGAGAATAAGGAGTTTTCAGTTGTTTGTCCTTTTGCCTCAAAATCTGCCTTCCAGATGATTATTTCTCCCAAAAGACACTCGGCTTATTTTGAAAGGGTCAAAGAGAAAGAAAAGGACTTGCTGGCCGAAGCCTTTTTAGTCGCTTTGAGCAAGCTTTATAAGGGTCTTCGAGACCCGGCTTACAACTTTTATCTGCATACTGCTCCCTGCGATGGCAAGGATTATTCCTTTTATCACTGGCACTGGACAATAATACCTAAAACCTCTATTTGGGCTGGCTTCGAGATAGGAACCAGAATGGAGATTTCCACTATTGAGCCTGAAAAGGCAGCAGCTTATTTGAGGAGTCAATGAACCTAAAGATTCATCTAGCCGAACATTAGTAAGGATGAGAGAAGAAGCGTGCTTCTTCGAACCCACCTTCGCTTGCTCAATGAAATATTTATTTCATCTCGCGTTCGAGAGATAAATATGAATTGAG
>CAZCSH010000005.1:0-22013 GCA_964501545.1 uncultured Candidatus Saccharibacteria bacterium | reverse complement strand
TCGAGCGTAGATTATATATTTCATATCTTTGTATAATGAATGAAAAATTTTCTTTTATCGGTTCCGCCTTCGGCGGAACACAAAATCAAAAATATCAGCTGGAAAATCCCGTTCAATTTTGCCGCCGAGCCGCGAAGCGGCGAGGCGGAATGTTTGACAAATTCACGAAGGTGGGCTTAGTAGGAATCGAACCTACGCTCTCGTCGATGTCAACGACGCGTTTTACCATTAAACTATAAGCCCGCGTGGCCCTGTGCGCGCGGAAGGAATCGGACCTTCTGCCTACTGTTTATAAGACAGTCGTTCTAACCAATGAACTACGCGCGCATCTCCAATTTATTATTAATAACGGTCGCTTATTACTTTTAAGCTCATAAAAACTTTTTCTGCGAGCGAAACGTTGTTTATTCTTAAGTTACAAGTCCCGTGGCCAAATCCTCCCTTGTGATTTATTCTTGTGCTAGAAGTTTTTTTGATATAAGGACGGCTGAATTGCGTTAGGGGTATCTGTAGCATTTTTGACCAATACCCAAGTTCGTTATTCATATTCATATCGTTATATATTTGTAAATAAGCTCTCATTTTTTTCTTTGGGACACCTAATATTTTATTGAGCCAATAAATAAAAAACTTAATGACCGAAGGGTTACTATTTGAAATGGAAAGACTGTCTCGGCTATTTTTTGCACCTTCGCCCCAATACAGAAATAAACCGGCAAAAAATAGCTCCCGTTTGTTTAGTGGCAAGATTAATCCCTTCTGAATTTTATAGACTGCCCATAATCTCTTTTCACGCTTTCTTCGCATCGTTTCTCGGTATTTTTCGATTTTCTGCTCATTCCAGTCTCGTAATTCTCTTATCCTCTGTTTTGAGAGAGGGTAATCTCGTAGCCAAAGACTCAAGGTGCTTTTGCTCACCTTCAAAATCTTCTTAATCTGGCTGTAACTCATTCCTTCTTTCCTCAGTTCTAGAGCTTTTTCTCGATCCTTAAGACGTGCCATAGTCGAACCAGCTGATCGTTAATAATAAAATATAGTCATTAGTTCATTTTAGCACCTATTTTTTAAAAGAACAAGTAAATATTTTAGCTACACGCGCTTAGCCATTTTCTTTTTCTGACCTATTATTTTTTCAAACTCCTCCCTCTCAATAGTTTCTTTTTCAATCAAAGTTCTAGCTATTTTCTCAAGTAGTTTTTTCTTTCGGGACAAAATCTTTTTAGCTCTTCTTTCTCCATCTCGTATGAAGCGAGCCACCTCTTTATCAATAAGAGCTGCTACTTTTTCAGAATAGTTTCTTTGTTCTGATATTTCTTTTCCTAAAAAGACAAACTCTTCTTTCTCTCCAAAGGAGACGGGACCCAAAGAAGACATCCCATATTCTTTTACCAGTTTTCTAGCCAATTGAGAAGCTTTTTCTAAGTCGTTAGCCGCCCCTGTTGTTAATTCATTAAACTTTATCTTTTCTGCTACGTATCCACCGAGCAAAGTAGCAATTTCTGCCAAGAACTCTGAACGAGTTATAATCCTTCTTTCTTCCCTGGGCATCTTGATAGTGTAGCCTGCCGTCGGCCCCCTGGCCACGATTGATATTTTTCTAACAGGTTCAGCTTCCGCTAAAGAGGCTGATACTAAGGCGTGGCCTGCTTCATGAAAGGCAGCAATCTCCTTTTCTTTTTTGGAAAGGATATGGCTTTTTCTTTCAGGTCCCAATAATACCTTTTCAATAGCTTCTAAAAGTTCTTCTTGGAAAACCTGCTGTTTGTTTCTTCTAGCAGCTAAAATAGCAGCTTCGTTGACCACATTAGCCAAATCCGCTCCTGAAAACCCAGGGGTCCTTTCTCCTATTTCTCTCAAGTTAACACCTCCTGCCAAAGGTTTTCCTTGGCAGTGAATGTTTAAAATGTCTTCTCTATCATTAATATCTGGCAAGTCCAGAACTACTCTTCTGTCAAATCTGCCAGGTCGCAAGAGAGCCGGGTCAAGGACGTCAGGTCGGTTAGTGTTGTGGGCAAGAACTGGACTTTCGCCAGCAAAGAATGCTTCATTCTCACAGCCGCAAAAATCATAAACATAGCCATTATAAGGAATCTTTTTCATACTTTTAACAATTGCCCTACAAACCGGCCCCTTCATTCTTATATCCGAGGCATTCAATGGATTTTGCGTTTTGCCAAAACCTAATCTCCAGGCAATAGTTTCTTTAAGCGGTTTTCTGGCAGCTATCCTCTTTCCTTTTTTTGCTCGAAATGAATGAATATAACTTTTAAATCCGTGCATTCTAAATAGCCAATTTAATTCCAGAATTAACTGCTTGCTTACTGATGTTACTTCACCATGTTTTTGTCTGTCAATATAACCATCTCCGCCTAAATATCCTCTGAAAAACTCTCTGAAATATTCAAACGGTGCTTCAAAAAGAAATTGAGGCAAGTGTTTGTTTTTGGCGCCTTTGCCGCAATGGTGTATAAAGAGCTCAGCCAAAGGCTTGCAATGGTAAACGATATTTACAGCATTGTTGGTAATAAATCTTATTCTACTTGGCTCTAGATTGAAAATCTCTCTCATTAAACTTTTAATATCTTCAATCTTTTCTTCCTCATTTCTGTTTAAACAAAAATCAATTTCTTTTCTGGCGTAACCCTCGGCAGTGTAATAACCAAAAAGACGCATTAATTCTGGAGTAACCTTCACTTTCTCGGGTAAGATATTTTTGTGTTGGTAATAGTCTCTTGATAATTCTCGCGGTTCACATATTCCTTGTTGCCATTTACCAATTGTCCTTTGGGAGAAGCCGAGTTGTTTGCCGAGCTGAGTTTGGGAAATCTCGCTAGCATTAATTAGAGCATATTGATAAGCAAGGTTAATTGGTTCGAACTTTTCAAAAAGCGGTTGCCAAACTGAGAGTTCGAGTGAGAAATTAGCATCGAATTCGTGTTTTCTAATTTTCCGATATTTTTTTGTTGTTCGGCTGGTCTTATAAGGTAAATCCACTAAGATATCCCCCGGTTTAATATCCATAACTTTTTTTGCCTCAATCCCGAACCCCTGAGGATTTCTAACAAATAGAGAATGATTTCCAGTTGTTTTTATTTTTCCTCCCAAATACTCAACTTCGTATATTTCGTTTACTTTGTGTCGAAAGACGCTCCTCACCTTTTTGAAAGAGCTTTTTTCAAAACGAGGAAGTATAGCAATACTTTTTCTTTTTGTCGTTTTCTTTTCCATCCCCAATACTTCTAAATCCCCAGAGGTCTTTTCTATACTTTCTTCGTCTTTCTGATAATAAGGATCGATAGCTTCAGAGATTGGTAAAAGCTTAGATTCCCCATTTTGTTTTATTAAAACAGGGGTATCGCCAGTGACACTGGCTGCGCAAACGATCAACTTTGTGTCTCTTTCAAACCCATCCATTTCAACCAAAATCTGGTTTAAAGTCTGTTCTCTTTCATCGTGCCCGCCTCCCAAGCCCGCTCCCCGGTGTCTGCCGATAGCATCTAACTCATCTATAAAGATGATAGCTGGAGCGGCTTTTTTGGCAGTAGAGAATAAATCTCTCACCCGACTATTATGTAAAAGAATTGGTTTTTCTCCCCCAAAGAACGCTTCATTATCACAGCCGCAAAGGTCGTAAACATAACCATTATAAGGATTCACAGTAATCTTTTTAATTATTGGTTTTTTGAAGAATAACGGAGATGGATTTTTAGAAAGTGGATTTATTCGAGTAGCAACAGTTATTCTCCAAAAGGTTGAATCAGGTAATGGTTTCTTACTATTTTTTATTTTACGTCCGCCAGTCTGGTGGTATTTTGTTACGCTGCAAGGAATTCCATGCATATTTAAGAGCCATCTTAATTCGGAAATCAGTTGTTTTGAAGAAGAACTAAACTCAATCATTTTCCTTTTATTAATCCAACCGTCTCCTTTCACTAATCCATCTAAATAACTCACGAAATATTCTTTTGGCAAATTCCAAATGAATTCTGGGACATGTTTATTAAAAGCACCTTGGCCGCAATACTTTACAAAAAATTGGCCAATTGGTTCTGAAGCGTATTGAATCATTACTGCATTATTTTTTGTGAAATAGAGATTAGGATTTAAATTAAAACTCTCTTTTGTTAATTTTATACACTCTTTATGATAATCTTTTTCATGAGCACCGAAGGAAAAGCGGAAGATTCTTTTATGGTAATCTCCTT
This sequence comes from uncultured Candidatus Saccharibacteria bacterium, assembly GCA_964501545.1. Classification (GTDB taxonomy): domain Bacteria; phylum Patescibacteriota; class Minisyncoccia; order Minisyncoccales; family RBG-13-42-11; genus CAZCSH01. The sequence goes on along the minus strand of CAZCSH010000005.1, from coordinate 17,808 downwards.
CTGCCGTATAGTAACCTAACAATTTCATTAAATCGGGAGTAATTTTAACTCTATAAGTTAAATTTTTAAGCACTTGAGGCGTTAAAGTTTTTATTCCAACATTCTGCCCCCCAGACAAACTTAATATTTTAGCTATTGAACCTGGAACACAATCAATTAAAGGGAAATTAAAATTTTCCCCCTCACTTTCTAATGGCCAAACAGCGACTTCCTCAAACAGTAGGTTTTCTGGAAATTTATGAGCCTTAGCACAATGAGGTGTACGATTTCCTAAAGAAAATATGGGATTATATTTTCCTCTTACACTATAAGGAAGGCCAACTAAAACATCACCCACTTTGAGTTCGCTCGCTTTTCTGCAAATAATATGATTCCAATTTCTGACAAAAACACTGTGGTCACCGGTAACTTTTATCTTTCCACCAATAAAATGAATTTCATAAATTTTATCAACTTTATGGCGATAAACTGATTTTACTTTTTTCCAATTGCTTGATTTGAAAAATTTATTTCCTTTTACAAAATCCACTCCTAAAGTTTGAATATTCTCTACATTTTTTAATCCTTCTTCATTTTCTTTGTAAAATCGGTCAACATATTCCCCTATTGGCAAAAGTTTTGTAGAATTTTTTGTTTTAATAAGAACATTTGTATCATAACTTGTACTCGCGCCCACGCCAACGAACATTTCCACAAATTCAGAGCCTGAAATACTGAAAAACGGCACACGGGCTTCTCCGGCTACGGCGCGGGCCAAAAGCGTTTTTCCTGTGCCTGGAAGACCCATTAAAAGCACTCCTCTTGGAATACGAGCTCCCATTGCTAAGAACTTCTTTGGGTTTTTCAGGAAATCTACAATTTCTTTTAGCTCTTCTTTCGCCTCTTTAAGTCCAGCTACGTCTTTGAAGGTTATTCTTTCTTTGGGATGGCCTTCTGCTCCAAAAAGACGGGCTCTGGCTTTGGTGAAATCAAAAGCTTGCATAGCTCCGCTTCTCGCTTGGCGGAATATCATAAAGAAAAAGAAACCAAATATTAGCAAGGGGAACAAAAACATTAGAATGGGTCCCAGCCAAACAGCCCAACCGCTTTCTTCTTTTGTTTCAATCTCAACCCCAGCTAATTTTTCTTTGTCTACCCCATAATTCATTAAGGATTGAGAAAGCGCAGCCTCTGTTTCCTTTCTTGATTTAGCTATGGTATCGTCCTGATATACTATTTTTAAGTTATTCCCAGAAACTGTGATTTTCTTAATATTTCCTTGGTTTATCTCTTGTGTTAACTGGCTGATGGATATTTCTTTCTCTTGGCTAAAGGGTTCTGAAAACAAAGTAAAAATACCCGAGATTATCAGGAAGATAAAAAGAATAATAATAAAGTTTTTGATTAGCGCCCTCATTATGAATTTATTTTATCAGAAACATTGTTAATTTTCAAGCTTGTTCCAAAAAGAGAGGCCCCAGAACACACAGGGTGCCTGGGGCCCTTTTACTATCTCCCATTCCTCCACTGGGAGACCATATCTTTGGGGATCTTGGAGAGAACAGAAGTTACGATCCCCACGATCCGCCGGGGGGCAAGACGGGTATACTCGTTTTCCTCAGGTTTCCAGGTTCGGCTTCCGTTGAGGATGAGAGCCAAGCTCTCATCCAGATACCAGCAGGGTTCCACGACCCCGCGGCCGATGTAGTGGAGGTCCTTGTTCGTCGCATCGATACCGCGCTCAAAAGTTTCGGTTGCCCGGAGCGCGGCAGCAACACCGTCAAGACAGAGCCGAGGGAGTTGGCGGTTTCGCGGAATCCCAGTGTAAAAATGGTTTTTTCCCTGCCACTGGGCCCAGATAACAACCATCGCCCCTTGCTCGAAGGCGGCGTCTCGGAGTTCGGGATGGCCGAGAAGTACTGCTATTTTTAGACCGTTGGGCAGAGTGGTCCACTCGCAGTGCTTCTCGAGGTTATTCCGGGATTGGATTCTCTGAGTCTCCTGGCCGTAAACGATGTCAAAAAGCTCAAAGACTCGCTCCCGTACCCCGTTCCAATTGGTTCCGTCGGGCTTTCGGTAGTGAGGATGCCGAGGAAGCCCCTCAACGATGAAATGGATGCTGGTAGGCGGTAGGGGGCTAGCATTGTCTACCGCATCCACCATCTTGAGGAGCGGCAATAGGCCTAGATGATTCTCGAGAAGGCCGAGCTCCTCAGCCAGTCTGCGGGCGCTGCTTTTCTTGCGCCCTCTACCATGCTGGTCCCGCTTTCCTCCGCCAGTGTCGAAGTGGTGGACTTCACCGTTTTCCTTTGACTCTGGCAGAGTTTCCCCCGCATTGACAAAGAGGTAGCGAATTTCTGCTCCTGGCACCAGAAATTTCTGTGCTAGCCAGAAGCAGAGCCAGACGTCATCGTCTGGAAACCGGTGCCCAACGAGTGTTACGGGCTTCTTTAGAACGATCTGTAAGAGGAGGTCTACAAGGTTTAGAGTCCTTGTTTTTTCCTCTTTTTTAAGTTTTTCTCTCAATCCTTTCAGTTTTCCCTGTGGGTCTCCAATCGTTGCCATCGTCTCTCTCCTTATGGAATTTTATTAGGAGCTTATGATATGCTCCCACGCTGTTCTTATTCTAACATTGGTTATTTATTTTGTCAATCCCGCGCAAGGAAAACAAAAATAATGGATATCCGATTTCCATTATTTTAAATCACTTAGTCATTTAGTCGCTATCCACTAACTTCAAACTCATTCGATGCTCTTTAGGCTCAATTTGGAGAATCTGAAACTTATAGGTTTTATCAATTTCCAAAGCAGTTTCCATTTTGGACCTGGTACCGAATTCAGAAATATGGCAAAGCCCTTGAATCTTTGGAGAAATTTCAACAAAGGCGCCATAAGGATTGAACTTAGTTACCTTTCCCTCAACAATGTCTCCTTTTTTATATTTCTCTTCTATCTTTTCCCAAGGGTCTTGCTTTAAAGCTTTTAAAGAAAGGGAAACTCTATCGTTGGTAATATCAATGATTTTAGCTTTTACCTTGTCTTTCACTTTGACAATGTCTGCCGGATCTTCCACCAACTGCCAGTCTAATTCGGAAATGTGAATTAACCCCTCTAATTCTGGTTTCCCAAACCTGATAAAAGCTCCAAAATCAGTTACTCCTGTAACTTCCCCCTCTACTACATCTCCTACTTTGTAGTTCTTGAGTATTTCTTTTATCTTTTCTGACTCCTTTGCCCTTTCTGATAGAATGAGTTTATTCTCTCTTGGGTCAAGGTCAAAGATTTTAACTCCCATCTCCTGACCAATAAACTTTTGAAGCTCTTCTAAGATTTTGTTGGTGTCAGCTCCTTCCACTCTGGGATAGTTTTCTGGCAGGAGCTGGGAGACAGGCAAGAAACCTTGGATGCCAGAAACTTCAGCCAGTAAACCTCCTTTGTTAGCTCCCTCAATCTTGACTGTTATCGTCTCACCTTTCTCTTTTTTGGTCTTTAACTCTTCCCAGGCTAGTTCGTTTGACGCTCCGCTTAAAGAAAGCTCAATATAACCTTCCTCGTTCTCCAAGTCTATGATTTTGGCAAAAACAGAGTCTCCAATTTTCAGACTTTTAATTTCATCTTTTGTCTCTTGGAACTCCTTACCATAAATTATCCCTGTGCCCAGAGCTCCCAAATCCAAAAAGACAGCAGACCTTCCTTTGCCGATTACTTTCCCCTCAACAATCTTGCCAATCTGGGGTGGTTTTAGCAAGTCATTTTGTTCCAGTAAATCCTTCATAAAGCAAGTTTTTATTTATTAGTTCGATGAGATAAATCTCATCTCTCGCCTCAATTCATATTTATCTCTCGAACGTCGAAATGAGATTTTTATTTCATTGAGCAAACGCAGATGGGTTCAAAGAAGCAAGCTTCTTCTCTCATCCTCACTAATGTTCGGCTAGATGAAGCTTTAGCTTCATTGACTACCGAAGGTGGGTTCAAAGAAGTAAACTTCTTTTCTCACCCTCGCTGAAGTTCGGGCAGATGAAGCAATCTTCATCGACCACCGAGCTTTTATTTGCGTATTTTCTAACTTACAATAATCTTTGAAATTTTGCAAGAGATATGCTAAAATTAAAGATACTCAATGAAGTTAACACTTCATTTCGAGCTTCGCTTGCTCAATGAAATATTTATTTTATTTCGCCGTTCAAGAGATAAATATGAATTGAGGCGAGAGATGAGATTTATCTCATCGAACTAATAAAATTAAAGCTCGCTATATGCAAATTGTTTGGAAAGGTCATTCCTGTTTTCAAATAACTGTTGGCCAGAACAAAAATGGCCAGGTTAACATTGTCACAGACCCTTACGACGAGACAATTGGTTTAAAGCTTCCAAAGCTGGAAGCTGACATTTTATTAGTTTCGCACGAGCATCATGACCACAATAATATAAAAGCTGTTTCGGGCAATCCTTTTTTAATCTCAGGGCCTGGAGAGTATGAAGTAAAGGAGGTCTTTATCCAGGGTATTCCTTCTTTTCACGACCAAACAGAAGGCAAAGAACGAGGTATCAATACTATATACACCATAGAGGCAGAAGATATTAGAGTTTGTCACCTGGGAGATTTCGGCCAAAAAGAACTTACTTCAGAACAGGTAGAAAAGATAGGCTCAGTAGACATTTTGATGATTCCGGTAGGGGGTGTTTATACTATTTCTGCTAAAGAAGCCATAAAAGTTATGTCTCAGTTAGAACCTGGCATCATAATTCCCATGCACTATTCTTTCCCCAAACTTAAGCTGAAGTTAGAGGGAGTAGACAAGCTTTTAAAAGCAATGGGAATTAAAAGCCTGGAAGCAATCAACAAACTATCTATTAAAAAGAAAGATATTTCGTTAGAAGAAGCAAAAGTAGTAGTTTTAAAACCATAGTGGATGTTCTGAAGAAAATCCAAAAGCTACCAGAAATAAAAAGAAAGATAATATTATGGACAGCCTTGGTAATTGTTGGCCTGGTCTTGTTAAGCTTTTGGTTAAGAGATTTCAAAGAAAGGTATCAGGGATTCAACCTAAAACTGCCTTCTTTTGAAAAAGAGCTGGAAAATCTCCCTAAACTAGAAATACCCAATATTAATGAATAACAAGAAATCTCCAAAACAGAATATAGGAGTAGGCACTGTCAAACCCAGGGAAATAACGGAAGAGATGCGGGAGTCATATATTGACTACGCAATGTCTGTTATTGTTGCCCGAGCCCTGCCAGATGTCAGAGATGGTTTAAAGCCTGTTCACCGGCGGATTTTGTATGCGATGCATGATATGGGGTTGAATCATACGGCTAAGTTCAGGAAGTCAGCGACAGTGGTGGGTGAAACAATGGGAAAACTGCATCCACATGGTGATGCTGCAATTTACGATGCTCTAGCTCGGATGGCCCAAGATTTCTCTTTGCGCTACCCCTTGATTCAGGGACAGGGGAATTTTGGTTGTTTTACCAAAGACACTAAGGTTAGATTGACCGATGAGAGAAGTTTAACATTTGGAGAGTTGATAAGGGAAGCAAAACAGGGGAAGCATAACTATACATTTAGTTTTAATCCTCAGACAAAAAGAATAGAAATCACAGGTATAAAAAATCCCCGTAGAACCAGAAAGAATGAGAAAATTATTGAAGTTACTTTAGATAATGGAGAAAAAATTAAATGTACGCCAGACCATCGGTTTATGTTAAGAAACGGTAGGTACAAAGAAGCTAAGGATTTAGATAAGAAAGACTCTCTAATGCCCGCTTACTTGAATATAAGACGCATAAGGAGTCATTATAATTATTTAGCAATATTACAGCCGTTTACTGGACGTTACCAATTTATTCATCAACTGGCTGATGAGTATAATATGCGAGAGAAAAGATTGAGAAAAACTCAAGGTCCATACATACTTCATCATAAAGACTTTAAAAGATTTAATAATTCTCCAGATAACATAGAGAGACTTACAATAAAACAACATTACAAGCTTCATCTTAACCAAGTTAAGAATTTATGGAGAGAAAAGGGAGACCTATTCCGAGAAAAACACCGCGAGAGTTTAAGAAAGATATTTTCTGACCCAATTATTCGAAAAGCAATTTCAGAAAGATCAAAGAAACTCTGGAGAGATCCTGCGTATCGAGCCGAATATTCGCTAGATCATTTTAGAAAAATGGCAAAGAAATTATGGAGTAATCCCAAAATGAAGGAATTTTACAGGAAGAAGGCGATTCAGCAATGGCAAAACCCAAAATTTAGAAAGAATATATTAGCTAATCTTTCTAGGATAAGAAGAAAAAGAGTTTTGGAAAAGCCTTATTATATGAAATGGCTTGCCCAGCAAGCCAGTGTTTCTTTGAAGAGGAAGTGGCGAGATCCTCACTATAAAGAAAGAGTAATAAAAAGTAAAATTTTAGGATATGTTTATACTCTTTTTAAAAAATATCAAAAAGTAACACCTAAAATATATGAAAAAGAAAGATATAATAATTGTTTTCCACGGATTGATCACGCTTTAAATTATTTTAATGATTTCTCAGAAATTTTAACCGAATCTCGAAAATATAATCATAAAATAAGAAAAATTCGTGTTCTCCAAAAAAAAGAAGATGTTTATGATTTAACTACTGAGCCGTGGCACAATTTCCTTCTTGATGTTGGGGTATTTGTTCACAATTCGATAGACGGGGACCCTCCGAGCGCTATGAGATATAGTGAAGTAAAACTATCTAAGATAGGCGAAGAGATGCTCAAAGATATTGAAAAAAACACTGTTAACTTTATAGACAACTATGACGGCACGAGGAAAGAGCCTACTGTTTTGCCTTCTCCTGCTCCCCAACTTCTTTTAAACGGCTCTCTGGGCATTGCAGTTGGTATGGCCACCAACATTCCTACCCACAATCTGTCTGAAGTCTGTGAGGCCCTAACTCATTTGCTTGATAATCCAAAAGCTACGACAGAAGACTTGTTTAAGTTTATTCAAGGACCTGATTTCCCTACCGGAGGAATAATTTATGACCAAAAAGAAATTATTACAGCCTACTCTCAAGGCAAAGGCCCTATCATTATTCGAGGCAAGGCTGATATTCTGGAACAAGAAAAAACAGGCAGGACCCGCATTGTAATTTCTGAGATTCCTTTTCAAGTTATAAAGTCTAGCTTGATTGAACAGTTTGCGAAACTCGTTCAAGAAAAGAAGATTGAGGGAATAAAGGATATCAGGGATGAGTCTGACAAAGAAGGGTTGAGGATTGTTCTGGAGCTCTCTCGCGATGCTTATCCCAGAAAGGTTCTCAACCGCCTTTTCAAGTTTACTGACCTCCAAAAGACCTTTCACTTAAATCTCTTGGCTTTGGTAGATGGCATTCAACCAAGGGTTTTGAATTTGGCTGAGATTCTAAATTACTTCCTAATTCACAGAAAGGAGGTGGTGCTGAGAAGGACAAAGTATGATTTGGAAAAAGCCAAAGAAAGAGAGCATATTTTAGAAGGATTGGATAAATGCCTAAACAAGATTGACGCAGTAATTAAAACTATTAAGAGCTCAGCCAGTAGGGAGGATGCAGAAAAGAACTTAATTAAGAAGTTCAAACTGACCCGCATCCAGGCTAACGCTATCTTGGATACAAGATTGGCAGCTTTAGCCAGACTTGAGAGACAGAAGATAGAAGATGAGTTAAAAGCTATTAAGGTTCAGATAAAAGAACTGACTGCTGTTTTAAAGAGCCCTCAAAAGATAAAAGAGGTTATGAAGAAAGAGTTGAAAGAGATAAAGGAGACTTTTGGCGATGAAAGGAAGACTAAGGTTCAGATAAAGAAGCTGGGAGAAATATCAGAAGAGGACTTGGTTCCCCAGGAGGAAACCATCCTTACCCTGACCCAGGGAGGCTACATAAAAAGGATTAATCCCAAGACCTACAAGATTCAGAAAAGAGGGGGGAAAGGCATTATGGGTATGAAAACAATGCAAGATGATATTGTTGAACACTTCCTTTCTGCCCAAACTCATGACTCACTATTCTTCTTTACTGACTCAGGTAAAGTCTTCAAGGCCCCTGTTTATGAAATACCAGAGGGCCAAAGAGTGGCTCGGGGCAGAGGGCTTTTAAACTTTCTTGAGTTATCCCCTCAGGACAAGGTTTTATCTCTTTTTCCTCTGGGCAAAGAAGACGAGAGCTCGGGGGTCAAGTACTTAGTCATGGTTACCCAAAATGGTATAATTAAAAAAACCGCTCTTCAGGAGTTTGAAAACGTCAGGAGGTCAGGATTGATTGCCATTACCTTGAAGAAAGATGACCTGTTAAAGAAGGTTTGCAAAAGCACGGGCCAAGATGAGGTGCTTCTGGTTACCCAAAAAGGCATGTCTATTCGCTTTAAGGAAAAGGACATTAGAGAAATGGGGAGACCAGCTGCAGGGGTCAAAGGCATTAGGTTAAAGAAAGGAGACAAGGTAATCGGCACAGGAATAATTCCAAGTCAAAAGGGAGAAGATAAGAGACCAAAAAAGGAATATCTCCTGGTTATTACTGAGAACGGTTTTGGCAAGCGAACAGAATTAAAAGAATACAGGCAGCAGGGCAGAGGAGGAACAGGAATTAAAACTGCCAATATTACTCCTAAAACAGGAGACCTGGCGGCTTCCTTTATTCTTTCTGGAGAAGAGGAAGACTTAATTGTTATTTCCCAAAAAGGTCAGGTAATCAGGAGCAAGATCTCTCAAATTTCCATTCTCTCTCGTCCTACCCAAGGGGTCAGGCTAATGCGCTTAGAAGAAGGAGATAAAATAGCTTCTGCCGCTTGCCTTTAAAAATATGAACTTCATTGACCCAAAAGAAGTTTTAAAACCATTAAAGCTGAAAGAAGACATGATAGCAGCTGACTTTGGTTCAGGCAGTGGAGGTTGGGCAATACCTCTAGCTAAAGAGCTGGAGATGGGAAAAGTTTTCGCAATAGATATTTTAGAAGAGCCCTTATCTGCTCTCAGAGCTAAGTTAAAATTGGAGAAAATTAAGAATGTAGACGTAATCCAGTCAGACGTGGAAGAAACAGAGGGCTCTACTTTGGCAGCTAACTCCTGCAATTTGGTTTTGATGACTAATCTTTTGTTTCAGGTTGAGAACATTCCCCGGGTATTGCTAGAAGCAAAAAGGGTCTTGAAGCCAGGAGGGAGGATTTTAGTGGTAGATTGGAAAGAAAAAGCAGCTTTAGGACCACAGGGCAGAAGAGTTTTGCCTGAGCAGGTTTATCAGGCGGCCAAAGACTTGGGCCTTAAAGTAGAAAAGGAGTTTGACGCCAGCCTTTATCATTACGGCTTAATTCTGGCGAAGTCCCGTTAAACATTTTGTCAAAAATGTTCTAATGGGATAAAATGGATAAATCATGAAAAACGCCGTTTTTATCGTAGTTCTCTTAAGCTTAGCTTTACCCTTAGCTGTTTTTGCCGCTTTGGCTCCGGATTGCAAAAGCTATTGCGATAATCCTCAAGAGTTTGATGGTCCTCCTCAAGGCAGAACCTGTATTTGCAATCCCTTGGAGGCGAAAGATTTCCAAACTATTATAGATAAACTCATTGATTTCCTTTTTAATATTGCTATTGTCTTGGCTCCCTTAATGGTGGTGGTAGCAGGCTTTATGTTTATAACTGCAGGCGGCAACCCAGAGCAGTTAGTCCGCGCTAAGAACTTGATTATCTGGACAGCTGTAGGTTTTGCCATTTTGTTGCTTTCCAAAGGAATTCTTGCTATTATTAACCAAATCTTAGGAGTCAAAGGAGGATAAAGGTCACTTTATATATAAAACACTTAGAAGTTATGAGAAAATCTTTACTAGCCATATTATTCATTAGTCTGTTTACTGTTTTCTTGCTGCCTCAAGCAGTTTCTGCCCAGGGTCCTTTAGGTTGCTGTGGATTAAAAACTGATATTAAATGGATAAAGACAATAAGAATTGATAATGCAACTCGTTCCTGTGCTGAAGCTAAACCTTGTGTTTTTAAAGAAGGTAAGGCAGTAGGAGAAACAATAGGGGTTAATCAATGCGGTCATGAAGGAACCGCAGAGGAAACAACAAAATGTACCGATGCAGACGCTTTTCAAGATGACACCACCCAATATACCCAACAAAAAGACTGTCTCGCTCCTAATGAGTGGGGGATGATTTGTCTTCTTAACACGCTTTATGGCGTGACGAACTGGATCTTTGCCGCTCTGGTAGCAGTTGCTGGAATTCTGGTAATTCTCGGAGCCTTCAACATAGTAACAGCAGGTGGCAGTCCGGACAAGGTGGCAAGCGGCAGAAACTATATCATCTATGCTGCCGTAGGTTTGGCAGTAGGACTTTTAGCCAGAGCCATACCCGCTATTGTCAGGATGATAGTTGGAGCTTAGAAATTAATAAAAGTCGAACAAATATGAAAAAAATCTTTTCAGCTTTAATCTTAATAAGCACTCTAGTAATTCTGACAGTTCCGGTTCTTACTTCTGCGCAGACCTTAGACAAATGCATTATAAAAGTAGATATCCCAAGTACACCAGGTCTTACTTGTCCTGGAGTGGGTGAAGACTGTCTATATACTGATCCCAATTGCGGAATGTGTTGCTTACTCAGTACTCTTTATGGAGTCACCAATTGGATCTTTGTCGCTCTGGTAGCAGTTGCTGGAATTCTGGTAATTCTCGGAGCCTTCAACATAGTAACAGCAGGTGGCAGTCCGGACAAGGTGGCAAGCGGCAGAAACTATATCATCTATGCTGCCGTAGGTTTAGCAGTTGGACTTTTAGCCAGAGCCATACCCGCTATTGTCAAGATGATAGTTGGAGCTTAGAATATAGAAAAGGTCGAGTATAAATAATATTTGTATTATGAGAAAAATATTTTCCGCTTTAGTTCTAATTGGGTTTCTAGCTGTTTTGGTAATTCCCATGATAGCCGCTGCCCAAGAAGCTCCTAATGAATGCTGTACCTTAAATAGAACTATTACTTTAAAAGGTGTATCGTGTCAGGCAGGCCAGATAGCAGCTCCCAGCATGGCAGCAGCCCAGGATTGTGGGGATACTTGGTGTAATGCTTCAGAGAATAATTGGGGAATGTTCTGTTTAATGAATACTCTCTATGGAGTGACTGATTGGGTTTTTGTTGTTTTGGTAGCGGTAGCTGGAATCATGGTTATTTTGGGTGCTTTCAGCATTCTGACAGCAGGTGGCAACGCAGAAAAGGTAACCACTGGGAGGAATTACATAATCTATGCGGCCGTGGGTTTGGCAGTTGGATTTTTAGCCCGAGCCATACCCGCTATTGTCAAGATGATAGTTGGAGCTTAGGTTTTATTTTGAGTTTAACTTTGAAAATTGCCCCGTTCCAATATAAAGGGGCGGGGTTGTTTTATTAGAGGGAAAAAGGTAAAATATTAGAGATATATTAGTCGGAGTGGCGGAACTGGAAGACCCCGAAGGAAAGTCTGCGGACTTCCTACGGGGCAGGCGCGCTTGGGCAGGTGGTGAAATTGGCAAACACGTAGGGTTTAGGACCCTATGCCGAAAGGTTTGTGGGTTCGATTCCCACCCTGCCCACATTAAGAGTTTTTACCCCTCACCAAATTTATTTTGGTGTTGGGGCGAATCTCTCCTCCGACACATCTTAAAAAGATGCGGGTACTTCATAGTCCGCACCTTGACAAAAGTTTTAAATGTTTTAGGATAAAAAAGTTAAGGAGGCTCGCACATTAACATTAAACACCATAAGAAACACCATAAGAAAGGAGCAAAAGATGTTGAGAGGAATGTTTTTGGTGATAGTCCCCCTCCTGATTTTGGGGGTCAGCTGCAGTAAGGCTGCCCCTACTGCTACGCCCACAAAAGTACCAGTTTATCCGACGGTCCCTACTCCAACCTTAGCCCCAACGGCTACCCCTACATTAACTCCCACACTAACTCCCACACTAACTCCCACCTCCACTTTAAAACCTACCCCTACATTCACCCCGACACCCATTGCAACGCCAACGCCTACCTTTACCCCAACACCCATTGCCACACCAACTCCAACCTTTACCCCAACACCCACAGCAAAACCAACCCCTACCTTTACCCCAACACTAATTCCTACCCCTACCTTTACCCCAACACCCACAGCAAAACCAACCCCTACCTTTACCCCAACACCAGTCCCGACGCCTACTCCCACATTCACCCCAACTCCCACATTCACGCCGACACCCACATTCACCCCAACTCCCACTCCTCAGCCAGAAATTCCTAAAATCAAAGGCGAGGTCATTGAAGACCTTGTTATCGAAGAAAAGGTTAAGATAACCCACGAGTTCTGGGAGGAGGGTTATCAGGAATATGGGATTCTGGCTGTTCGCGGAAGAATCCAAAACATATCAGCAGAAGGGGAGACCCTCTATGTGGACGTGAATCTATTCTGGCAGGATTCAGAAGGAGAAGACCTTTTTGCCTTTAGTTACTCTTCCAAGTACTCCAATTGGTCTCGCTCAGTTGTTGGTCGAGCCAAAATAAAGCTTGAGCCCGGAAGAGTCTATCACTTCCTTCTTTCTCCTTTTATTCCCTGCGAACTTTTACTTTCGGACATCAAGGAATATGAGTATCGACTTAGGCTTTCCTTGGTGCCCAAAGAGAAAGTAGTAGAAGAAGAGTGGGAGGAACCCCTCTATCTGCTGGGGGCTTACAAGGGAGTTCCCACCAATGTCGGGAAAATCTATCTAGAATATGAGGGACGGCGGATTTATGAGAAAGATGTGCCCTTCTGGCGAGTCGAGATTCAAATCTGGAACACTTCTCATAAAAGTCGCTCTCTCAAGGCCAGTCTCCAATGGCTGGATGCATCTGGGGAGCTCCTGGGGGAACCCGACACAACATCTCTTGGGTTCCTTCAATCACTGGATCAGGGTCCCTCTCAAAAAACCGCTTATTTCTACCTTCCAGTTAAGGTGGAAGCGGCCAGCTATCAGTTCTGGATTGAGGTGAGGTAATTGCCCGGAACCGTCCAACGGACGGTTCCTTTTTAATTAAAAAACCACGTCTTCATCAGACGTGGCTTTTAACTTTATAATTTAAAAAAGAATATCAAGTCTTCGAGCTCTTATTCTTATCCTCTGACTATTATTTTTCTTCTTTTTTCTTTGAGCAGTTTTGGGACTCTAATAGTTAAAACACCTTCTTTCAGTTCAGCTGAAACCCTGTTTGGGTCTACTTCAGCTGGCAGTATGATTTCTCTGGAAAAGGGTCCCCAGAAACATTCCTGGGCAAAATATTCTCCTTCTTCCTCAAACGGTTTTTCTCTGACTCCCTTGACCGTTATTACATCATTCTCCAGAATTATATCCAAACTTTCTGCTCTGACACCGGCTATGGCAGACTGAATAACTAAGTCATTCTTTGTTTGATAAACATCTATGGCTAACTGTCCTTCTGCTTCAAAGATTTTAGCTTTTTCTTCTGGCTCTTCCCTCTCTTCTTTCGGAGAAATAATCTTTGGCTCCATTGTTAGTGGTTCTTCTTCCATTTCCACTTCTTTTATCTCCAGCTTTTTAGGTTTCATAGTCTTTTTCGCTTTTGGCGGGCTGGCGATTTTTATTTTCTTTCGAATAACTTCTTTTTGGGGCTTTGTTGCTTTTTTAATTTTCTCTTCCACCCCTTCTTCCTCCAGAGCTTCCTCCACCATTCCTTCCTCTATACCCATGCCCTTTTTAAGTTTTTCAAAAAATGAAGCCATGATATTAAATATTACAAATACTTTTTAGTTGTTTTAACTTATTGAAGCTGTGAGAAGTGACTATTGCCAAAAGCAATAAAATCAAAGCTGGAATTAAAAACCCTGCTCTATTCTCTATTATAGAAAAGTTATAAAGGCCATGCAAGACAGCGGCTGCCAAAATCCCAAGAGTTAAAAACCAGCCTCGTCTCTTTAACTCAAAGAAAGATAAAGCCAGAAAGAATCCCACTAGACCAGAACAGAGAGCGTGCAAGAAAGTAGCTCCTATAAACCTGAAAGCAGTGATGGTTACTGTTTTTCCGATTAGGAAACTAGGACCCAGAGAAAACAAAATAAGAATGTTTTCGGAAGCAGCAAAGCCAAGAGCAGCAATTATCATATAAAGCATGACATCTATTGGTTCGTCTAAGGCAGCATTCCGAAAAACCTTTCCCCTCACTACCAAGAACTTAACAAACTCTTCAAAAAAGGCTACTCCCAAAAACAAATATAATATTGAGTTCAGGGTTACAGAAAAGCTAAAGCCTTCCAAGAAATCTGAGACCCCCAATTCTATTAGGGCTACAGGAAGAGCAGCTGCCATGCCGTAAAAGAAAATCTTCAGAATCATTTGATTGGATTCTGGATGGACATCTTTTCTCAAGTAAAAAAGCAGCCAGACGATACTGGGGACCAAGCCAAAGAGAATATAAATAGCGTAGGTCATCTGGGCCAGACTTCTATCATTAAGGATTTCTTTTTGTTTTTGAGGGGGAGGGTTTGGTAAACTTCTTCAGTCAAAAAAGGAATAAAGGGATGCAAGAGTTTTAAAGAATATAAAATAACAAAAAGAAGAATCTTTTTGGAATTCAAATCCCCTTGCTTCTTTGCTTTTTCAATGTAAACATCACAAAAATCATGCCAAAAGAAATTATACAAAGTGTGAGTTGCCTTACCAAACTGGAAAACTTCCAAGTCTTTATTCACTGACTTCACAGTTTTGCTCAGCTTGGTTAAGATCTTTTTATCAGCTGAGGTTTTGGGCTTAACTTTTGATTGGAGGCTGAGTTTTGTTTTGCCAATTTGCATTAAGACAAATCTGCTCGCATTCCAGATTTTGTTGCAGAACTTTCTTCCCATAACAATATTGTCTTCGAGAAAGTGTAAGTCCTGGCCTCCCATTAACTGCCAAGCAATGCCAAAACGAGCAGCATCTGCCCCATACTTTTCAGAAAGAAGCATCGGGTCAATACCTGTACCCAGGGACTTTGACATTCTTTTCCCTTCTCGGGTCAGAACGGTCGGGTGAATTAAGACTGTTTTGAATGGTTCTTTTTTCATAAATTCCAAACCCGAGAATATCATTCTAGCTACCCAAAGGTTAATTATATCTCTGGCGGTAGACAAAACATCTGTTGGATAGAAGGTTTTTAAATCTTTTGTTTTTTGGGGCCAGCCCAAGGTGGCTATGGGCCAGAGAGCAGAAGAAAACCAGGTATCTAAAACATCTGTTTCACCCTGAAAAGGAATTTTATGGCCCCACCAGAGTTGTCGGGAGATACACCAATCCCTGATGTCATTCAGCCAATCAAAGTATATCTTTTCAAACCTTTTGGGTTGGAATTTTACTTTGCCAGATTTAACGGCTTTCATTGCAAGTTTGGCTAATTCCTCCATTTTCAAGAACCATTGTTTTGAAAGAAGGGGTTCAATGGTAGTTCCACAGCGGTAACAAAGGGGAATTTGGTAGAGGTGTTCTTCTATTTTTTCAACTAGTCCTAGTTTTTCTAAGTCAGCCACCACTTTTTTTCTGGCTTCTAATACACTGAGTCCTTGATAGGAAGAGGGAGCCTTCTTAGTTATTTTTCCATCTTCTCCAATCACTTGGAGGAAGGGAAGATTGTGGTTCTCTGCTATTTGAGCATCAAGAAAATCATGGGCTGGGGTAACTTTTACGGCCCCTGTCCCAAACTTTGGGTCAACCACTTTGTCAGCTATGATTGGAATTTCTCTATTCTGGATGGGCAGGGTGACTTTTTCGCCGACTAATTTGTCGTATCTTTTGTCTCTTGGATTTACAGCAACCGCCGTATCTCCCAACATGGTTTCTGGTCGGGTAGTGGCAACTTTTATAAATGTTTTACTCTTGGTCAAAGGGTACTTTATATGCCAAAGACTGCCCTTTTGTTCTTTATACTCTAATTCCAGATCGGAAAGGCTGGTTCGGCACCTTGGGCACCAATTAACCACTTTTTCCCCCTGGTAAATCCAACCTTTTTTGTAATAGTGCAAAAAAGCCTTTTCTACTGCTTTGACATAGTCTTTGTCCATGGTAAAGCGAGTTCGTGACCAGTCCAA
This sequence comes from uncultured Candidatus Saccharibacteria bacterium, assembly GCA_964501545.1. Taxonomy (GTDB): domain Bacteria; phylum Patescibacteriota; class Minisyncoccia; order Minisyncoccales; family RBG-13-42-11; genus CAZCSH01. Next base: position 1,748 of record CAZCSH010000005.1, on the reverse strand, counting down.
GGAACAGCCTAGTTTTTTGAGCTGGTCCAGGATTATGTCGCCATACTTGTCTCTCCAAGCCCAAACTCTTTCAATAAACTTTTCCCTGCCCAAGTCAAACCTGGTTTTCCCTTCCTTTTTCAGTTCCTTTTCCACCATGTTTTGGGTAGCAATGCCGGCATGGTCTGTTCCCGGTAACCAGAGGGTTTTGAAGCCTGCCATTCTTTTTTGCCTTATTAAGACGTCTTGGATAACAGCGTTTAAGGCATGACCCATATGAAGCTCCCCTGTAATGTTGGGTGGGGGAATGACTATGGCGTAGGATTTCTTTCTGGAACCTGGCAATTTGTCAGGATTAAAAAAACCTGTCTTTTGCCAAAGATTATAGATTTTGCTTTCTGTTTTTTTAGGATCGTAAGCTTTTGGTAACTTCATAAACACATTTTACCATAACTTTCTTGCTAAACCGAGTTTAGCATAAACTAAACCTAGTTTAGTTTTAAGTTAGCTCTGGCCTTGATATTTTTCCAAGATTTTTTCCTTTGCCAGCTATAATACCCGGCTACGGCAGTCATTACTGCATTATCAGTACAGTATTTTATATCTGGGATTAAGTATTTAGTATTTGGCACTTCTTTTTTAATTTTTTCTCTAAGTTGTTTCCGCAATTCAGCGTTGGAAGCTACTCCCCCGCCAAGAATGACAGTTTTTGCATTATAGTTTTTGATAGCTCTAATAGTTTTTTGAAGCAAAACATCAATAATAGCCTGTTGAGTTTCAAAAGCAACCGCTTTTATATATTCTTTTGACTTTCTGACTTTTGGCGGCTGCGACTTGAAGTTATAGAAAACAGCTGTCTTTAACCCAGAAAAGCTGAAGTCATAGTTTTTCTGGTTAATCATTGGCCTGGGTAATTTAATTGAAAATTGAGAATTGGGAATTGAAAATTTAGCGGCCGTAGCCGCTATTACTGGCCCCCCGGGATAATCCAAGCCCAGAATCCTGGCCACCTTGTCAAAGCATTCTCCGGCTGCGTCATCCCGGGTTTCGCCTAAAATCTGATACTTGCCAAAGTTTTTCATCAGAATAAGTTGGGTATGCCCTCCACTGACCACTAGACAAACCGCAGGAAAAATAATGGATATCCGATTTCCATTAATAAGATTGGCGAGCATGTGAGCTTCAATATGATTAACAGGAACTATGGGAACCTTTAGTTTTTTGGCTAGGTCTTGGCTAAAGTTGACCCCTGTCCACAAGCAGGGCTCAAGACCGGGTCCTGCAGTGACCGCAATTAAATCAATTGCCGAGTTTTTACGAGGTAAAAACGAAGGTGAAGAAAAGGATTTATCCTCTTCGCCTTTTTCCTTAGCTTTTTTCAGAGTTTTCTTCAGAAGAATTGGAAGATTCTTTTGGTGTTCTCTCTTGGCCAAACTTGGATAAACCCCCCCATATTTTGCATGAAGTTTTACTTGAGAAGAAAGGAGATTGGAGATTATGGAAAAAGAAGGAGTTTTTTTACCCCTAACTTGAACCAAAGCAATTCCTGTGTCATCGCAGCTTGTTTCAATCGCTAAAATAATCATGGAACATAAAACACATAACATAGAACATTTTGTTACATGTTCTATGCTTTATGTTATGTGAGATGTTGATTTTTTTCAATTACACGAGCGTTAGCGAAGTGTGTGTGAAGAAACCTTGTTTTCTTCGCCCTGTTATAATAAGATAGGAGTTGCTAAAATAAAGCAACCAGGCCCCATCGTCTA
>CAZCSH010000004.1:22623-24264 GCA_964501545.1 uncultured Candidatus Saccharibacteria bacterium | reverse complement strand
AAAAAGGTAATTGGCATTGATTTATCAGCTAAGTCTTTAGAAAGAGCCCGAGAAAGAGCGATAAAAGAAGGGATGGAAGACAAGATTGAGTTTTTGGCAATGGATTGCGAAGAGATGGGTTTTCCCTCAGATATGTTTAGCCTTGTTTTAGATGGAGGGACTTTTTCTTCTTTAGACCTCAAGAAGGCCCTTCCTGAATTAGTTAGAGTTTTGAAGCCAGGAGGCTTATTAATTGGCATTGAGACCTTTGGCCATAATCCCCTTACAAATTTAAAAAGAAAGATTAATAAATTAACGGGCAAAAGAACCGGCTGGGCAACAGAGCACATTTTCCAAATGAAAGATCTGGAGCTGGCTCAGAGATATTTTGGAGATATTAAAGTTTATTATTTTCATCTGGTTTCTTGGTTGGTTTTTCCTTTTCTTCGATTTCCTGCTGCCAGGTTCTTCTTAAAAATGGCTGAGATAATTGATAAGATATTATTAAAGATATCTTTTTTGAGAAAGTATGCTTTCAAGGTAGTTTTCCTCTTTAGCGAACCGAAGCTAAAATGACTAAAAAATACGAGTTTGTTGACTTTGCTTTAGGTTGAACTATAATAAAAATGTATGGTTGTGAATGCTTCCGATAAAAAACTTAAGACCATTATTAAAGAAAGCGTAAGAGAAGTGCTGAGAAGCGAAATTATGAAGCTTCGGGGTTTGATTATGCCGGAAGTTTCTCAAAAAGAGCAGAAAGATATTGAGAAACGTTACGGCTCTCCCTCTAGAAAACCTGCAAAAAGTTATACTTTAAAGATATGAATTGGAGGATTGATGTTTCCAAGAATGCAGAAAAATTTTTGGAGAAAAATCAATTTACCCGAGAAGAAGTAGACACTCTTGTTAGAAAAACGATTCATTATTTCCAAGGAGCAAGAATTAATATAGATATAAAGAAGTTAAAGGGGAAATGGGCAGGATTTTATAGAATTAGAAGAGGGCGCCTAAGAATTATTGCCGAGTTTGATTTTGATAACTCGGTTGTTTTATAGAGCAAATTGATTGGAGGGGGAGCATATACAAATAATGGCCAAGCGTTTTTTTGACATAATTACTTCTTTTTTGGGCCTAGTTTTGGTTTTTCCTTTATTGTTGTTGATAGCCCTAATGATTAAAAAGGAGTCTCCGGGCCCGGTTTTTTATATAGGCAAAAGGGTTGGCAGGGGAGGCAAGGTTTTTTCAATGTACAAGTTCAGGAGCATGGTGCCGGATGCAGATAAACTCGGCGGACCCTCTACTTCAGGAGATGACCCAAGGCTTTTAAAAATAGGCAAGCTTCTAAGAAAGTATCAGTTAGATGAGCTTCCCCAATTAATTAATGTTTTGCTGGGAGAAATGAGCATTGTTGGGCCAAGGCCAGAGGTGCTTTCTGAAGTTGAGACGTATGACGAAGAGACCAAAAAAATTATTTTTTCTGTAAAGCCCGGGATGTCAGATTTAGCCACCTTGGCTAACTTGCACGAAGAAGAAGTTTTGCGGGGCGCTAGCGACCCACATGAAGCTTACCGCAGACTTATTAAACCTCAGAAACTTAGCTTAGCTAAGCAATACGTCAGAACCCGTTCTTTCTTGCTGGACCTCAAAATCATTCTCAAAACC
>CAZCSH010000004.1:11504-22523 GCA_964501545.1 uncultured Candidatus Saccharibacteria bacterium | reverse complement strand
GTTGATTTTTAAGAGGATTTTGGCTAAGATGAATATACTTGTTTTTGTATGGATTATTCTCAAATTGCTAAAGAAATCAGGAAAAAGGTCTTGCGAATGAGTTTTCGGTCAAAAACAGCTCATATTGGCTCCTCTTTATCCGAGGTTGATATTTTAACTGTTTTGTATTTTAAGATCCTCTCAATAGACCCTCAAAACCCAGAAAAAGATAATAGGGATAGGTTTGTTTTATCAAAAGGACATGGGGCAGCAGGTTTATATGCTGCTTTGGCCCAAAGAGGATTTTTTGGACAAGGGCTTTTGAATACTTACTGCCAGGACGGCAGTGATTTGCCGGGCCACTCAACTAAAAAATGCGTGCCTGGAGTGGAAGTTTCTACAGGCTCCTTGGGCCATGGTTTACCCATGGCTTGCGGCATGGCCTTAGTAGGAAAAAGAGATAGCAAGGATTATCGGGTTTTTGTCTTGATGTCAGACGGAGAGATGGAAGAAGGCACCACCTGGGAGGCGGCTCTTTTTGCCAGCCACCACAAGCTTGATAATCTGGTTGTTCTGGTTGATTACAATAAACTCCAGGCCTTGGGCAGGACGAACGAGGTTTTAAACTTAGAACCCCTAAAAGATAAATGGGAGAGTTTTGGCTGGAAAGTCAAAGAAATAAATGGTCATAATTTTCAAGAAATTGAGAATGCTTTGTCCGAACTACCTTTTGAGCAAACTAAACCGAGTTTAGTTATTGCTCACACCATTAAAGGCAAAGGAGTTTCTTTTATGGAAGATAAGTTGGAATGGCATTATAAAAACCTAGATGAGGCCTTATTGGAAAAAGCCCTTAGAGAACTAGATGGGGCTCGGTAATCAATTTTTCATAGTACCGACCCTAAAAATCCCAGCGAGATTTTTGGGTCTGCGTTCTCGGTCTGTTGTTCCCGCTAAAGCGGGAAACCATACCAACAGACCTCCGAAAGCTACTCTGAAAAATTATTACCTCACCCTAAAATTTTATGCGTACCGCTTTAGTAAACACTTTAATTGGTTTGGCGGAAAAAGATAAAAGCATTTATCTCTTGGTAGGGGACTTGGGTTTTTCTGTTTGGGAGGGGTTTCGAGAGAAGTTTCCTGAAAGGTTTATTAACTGCGGGGTGGCTGAACAAAGTATGATGGGGATAGCTGCGGGTTTAGCTTTATCTGGTAAGAAGCCCTATGTTTACTCAATCATTCCTTTTGTGACCATGAGGTGTTTTGAGCAGATCAGGAACGATGTCTGCTATCAGAATCTGGATGTGAAAATAATAGGAGTGGGCAGCGGTTTGGCTTACAGTTATCTGGGAGCCACTCACCACGCTATAGAAGACATAGCTATCTTGAGAGCGCTTCCCAATATGACAATACTTTCGCCGGCCGATTCGGTTGAGTCAAGAGCTTTAACTTTGGAGTCATACCAAACCAAGGACCCAACTTATATCAGGTTAAACAGAGGGGGCGAGAGTCAGGTTCATCAAGATGGTAGTAATATTAAATTGGGCGAGCCCGCTGTTTTAGAAGAAGGAAAGGACGGTGTGCTTGTGGCCACTGGCGTTTTTGTGGATTTGGCAAAAAGAATAGCTGAAAAGCTTAAAGAAGAAGGCAAAGAATTCAAGGTCATTAGCCTGCATACTTTAAAGCCAATAAAGAAGGAGCTTTTGCTGGCTGAAATAGGTGAGAGGGAAAAGATCTTTACCCTGGAAGAGCACAACATCATTGGCGGTTTGGGTTCGGCTTTAGCTGAAATATTAATGGAAGCAGGCTACAAAGGAAAGTTTCAGAGAATAGGCATTCCTGACCAATACCCCAAGAAAGCAGGCGGGGTAGATTATTTGAGAGAATGCTTTGGCCTGGCAGAAGAAGAGGTGTTAAAAATAATTAAAGGTTAGTTTTATGGTTTACCGAGTTCCTTTCGTTAATTACCCTTTGCAGTACAAAAACTTAGAGAAAGAGATAGATGGAGCTCTCAAAGATGTTTTAAATAGGGGAGACTTAATATTGAGGTCTGATGTTGAGGCGTTTGAAAAAAGGTTAGCTGATTTTTTGGGGCTAAAATACGCAGTTGGCGTTAACTCCGGGACAGATGCTTTAATTTTTGCTTTGAGGGCAGCAGGCATTGAGCCAGGGGACGAAGTCATTACCGTCTCTCATACTTTTGTCGCTTCAATAGCCGCTATAGTTCATGTTGGGGCAAAGCCTGTTTTGGTTGATGTTAGAGAAGACTTTAATATAGATGTAGATAAAATAGAAGGGGCGATTACTGAAAAAACCAAAGCCATATTACCCGTTCATTTAAATGGCAGAGTTTGTGAAATGTCCAGACTCATGGAAACAGCCCAAAAGCATAATTTGATTGTGATAGAAGACGCAGCCCAGGCTTTGGGAGCTAAGTTTGAAGGGAAGATGGCGGGCGTCTTTGGTTTAGCTTCCTGTTATAGTTTCTATCCTGCCAAACTCCTGGGCACAGTAGGGGATGGGGGAGCGGTAGCCACTAATAGTGAGGAGGTGGCAGAAAAGGTCCGTCTTTATAGGAACCACGGCCAGAAAACTAAAACTGAGATTGTTTGTTATGGAGAGACTTCTCGCTTACACAATATTCAAGCCGCCATTCTCAATGTTAAGTTTAAATACTTGCCAGAGTGGATAGAAAGAAAAAGAGAGATAGCTAAAATCTATGATCAAGGATTGGCTGGTCTTTCTGGTTTAGAGTTGCCTCCTGCTCCCGACTCCGATCCCAAATACTTTGATACTTTTCAGAATTATGTTCTCAAAGCCCAAAAGAGAGATGAGTTAGCTGAGTTTTTGAAAGAAAAAGGAGTGGAGCCCTTAATAAAAGACCCTGTCGCCTGTCATCAACACCCAGCCTTGGGTCTTTCTCACTTCCAGCTTCTTTACACAGAGCAGCTGGCAAAAGAAGTCATTTCTCTGCCAATCTATCCTGAATTAACCAAGGAGCAAGTAGATTATGTGATAGCTTGCCTAAAAGAGTTTTACCCCGTTTAGAAATTTAATTTCTAACGGGGTTTATCCCAATGTCCGATTTACTTAAAAAGATTCTGATTGAAAAAAGGAGCATTGCCCGGCTTTTCCTCTTCTTGTTTTTTGATTTTGTTTTGATTTCCCTAGCAGTTTTTTTAGCTTTTTTCTTAAGGTTTGAAGGAGAGATTCCTGGGCAACATTATTTGAACATGGCAGGGTTGATAGTTTTGGCTTTGTTGGTTTCCTTACCCATTTTTTACTTTTTGCGACTTTACTCTTTCACTTGGGTTTATGTCAGTGCCGAAGAGCTAGTTTCTTTGTTCCGGGCTTTGGGTTTAAGTTTTTTGATTACAGCTGCCGCCATTTTTCTTTTTAGGGAAGAGACTGTTTTTGTGGGCTTTCCCCGCTCAACTCTTTTTATAAGTTATTTCTTGATTTTCATTTTTTCTGGAGGCATTCGCTTTGCCAAAAGAGTTTATTTGCAGATATATCCTGACAGGGAAAGAGTTAAGAAAGCAAGAACTTTGATTGTTGGGGCAGGGGATGCTGGTGAACAATTATTAAGAAGCATTTTGAGTTTTAGATTCAGTCCTTATTTGCCAGTGGGTTTTGTGGATGATAATCCGGGGAAACAGGGTTCGGCTATTCATGGAATAAAAGTCCTGGGAGAGGTGAAAAAGATTCCTCAGATTGTCAGGGAAAATAAAATAGAGAGCTTGATTGTTGCTCTGCCTTCAGCCGGCGCTCAGATTATCAGAGGAGCTGTAGAATTGGGCAGAAGGGCAGGTTTGCGGAAAATTAAAATAATTCCTCCTTTAGACGAGATAATGACAGGCAGAATAGGAATTGGCAACTTGCGGGAAGTGGAAATGGAGGACTTGCTGGATCGAGAACCTGTTAGCCTTGACCAAAAGCAGATAGAAGAGTTTATCCAAGGCAGGAAGGTTTTGATTACGGGAGCAGCAGGTTCCATTGGTTCAGAGCTCTCCAGGCAGGTGGCCAAGTTTAAACCTGCTCAATTACTGGTTTTAGATCAAGATGAGACGGGCATTTTCAATATTACAGAAGAGCTGGAGGGGCTTTTTCCTGAGTTAAAAACCATTTCTTTAATAGGAGATGTTCAAGACAGGGCCAGGATTGAAAGGGTCTTTAGCCAATATTTGCCTCAGATAGTTTTTCATGCTGCTGCCTACAAACACGTTCCTTTAATGGAAAGCCATCCAGAGGAAGCTGTAAAGAACAATATTTTAGGGACAAAGGTGGTGGCGGAAACTGCCCACAAAGAAGGAGTAGAGAAGCTTGTTTTCATTTCTACAGACAAGGCAGTCAATCCCAACTCTGTTATGGGAACAACAAAAAGAATAGGGGAGATGATTTGTCAATCACTCCGGGATAGGACAAAGTTCATTTCGGTCAGGTTTGGCAATGTTTTGAACAGCCGGGGCAGCGTTGTTCCAATTTTCAGAGAACAGATTAGAAAAGGAGGGCCTGTGGAAATTACCCATCCTGAGATGAAAAGGTATTTTATGACTATCCCCGAAGCCTGTCTCTTGGTTTTGCAAGCCGGAGCTATGGGTCAAGGAGGAGAAGTCTTTGTTTTGGATATGGGAAACCCTGTTAAGATCATTGACCTGGCCAAAGAATTGATTCGCTTGTCAGGCCTTGAACCAGATAAAGATATCCCTATTGTCTTTACCGAACCCAGGCCAGGAGAAAAGTTTTTTGAAGAAATATTAACGGCTGAAGAAGGGGTGATAGCCACAAAGAACCAGAGGATTTTTCAGGCTAAACTTTCTGAGGGAGTGGACAGGGAAAAACTGGATAAAACCCTAGAAGAATTAAAATCTTTGGCTGAAAGAGGAGACAAAGAGGGTATAATAAACAAATTAAAAGAACTCGTTCCCAATTACCATGGCTGAAGAGGTTAAAAGAAAATTAGAGAGCATTTACCTTTTAATCCTGGAGCTCGGGGTTTACATTACTTTATTTACCCCTTTGGTTTTGAATAAGAATTATTTCTTTCCCTATGTTGTTCCAAAGACCATTTTCTTTAGGGTGATGGTTGATATTCTTTTGATTGTTTATGTTCTCTTGGTTATTTCTAAACCTCGTTATCTACCCAAACTGAATCCTCTGACTGCTGCCCTGGCTGTTTTTTTGCTCATATCAATTATAAGCTCTTTCACTGGAGTTAATTTTCTGAGAAGCTTTTGGAGCACTTTTGAGAGAATGACAGGGCTTTTAACCTTAATCCATCTCTTCATTTTCTTTATTATCTTGACCAGCGTTTTTCGAGAGAGAAAGTACTGGGAGAGGATTCTCATAGTTTCAATCTTAGTTGGAGTAATCCTTAGTTTCTATATTTTCTTTTCAGAAGACCCAACTGCCAGAGGGGCCGGGACTATTGGCAACACTTCTTTCATGTCAGCTTACTTGATTTTTGATATTTTTTTTGCCGCCGTCTTCTTTTTCACAAAATTAAACGCTTGGCGGATATTCTACGGAGCAACTTTAGCTATTCTCATTTATACCCTTTTTGTTAATCTTGAGCCGACCCGGGGAGCAATTGGAGCCTTTACGGGAGGAGTGGCTTTGTTGGTTTTGAGTTATTTAGTTTTTTATCTCTTGACCTCTGGAAAAACAATGCTCAAGAGGTTGGCTCCTTTAGTGATTATTTTGCCCCTTTTTATTGGGGCTGCAGCTTTAAGCTTGGATTCTGTTCAGGAGCAATTAATTAAAATAGAACGCTCTACCAGTTGGCAGGCGAGGGATGTGGTTTGGAAAATGTCCTTTCAAGCCATAAAAGAAAGACCTTGGCTTGGCTGGGGACCAGAGAACTTTAATATCCCCTTTGCTAAATACTTTGATCCAAAACTTCCCTGGAGTGGAGACCTCTGGTATGACCGGGTTCACAATGTCTTTTTAGACACAGCTGTTCATTCAGGCATTTTGGGACTTTTGAGTTATTTGAGTATTTTTGGAGTGGCCATGTATGGTTTGCTGAAAACTTGCTCCAGATTAGCTGTCAGAATAAATGCCCTTCTTCCTTTGGGTATGATGGCGGTTTTAGCAGTTTATCTGGCTCAAAACATCTGGGTTTTTGATATGATTTCAAGTTATTTGATGTTCTTTTTAAGTTTAGCCTTCGTTTCTTTTTTAATTTATGCACCCGGCCCCCAAGAAGAGTCAGAGGAAGTGAAAGCCAAACCATTTCTTTCTCTCCTAGGTGCTCTTTTAATTGTTCTTGCTCTCTTCAGCATTTATTTTGGCAACATTAAACCAGCCCAAGCCTCCCATTATGTTGTTATGGGGGTAGCCTCTTCTTTAGAGGATTCAATAGGGTTTTTCCAGAAAGCTCTTGAGACTTCCCCTATAGCTTCAATTGAGGGGGCAGAGCAATTCTCAAGGAGGGTAGACGATGCCAGTTTTGGTTCAGGTTACAACAAAGATGTTTTGCTTCAAGGATTTTCTTTGGCAGAAGAAGCTCTCAAGAAAGCCATTGACCAAAATCCTCAAGACTTCAGGCTTTATTTGTTCTTGGGCAGGCAATACAGCGATCTTTATCGTTTGACTTCAAACACGACTGATATTGATTCCGCCCTCTTCTATTTGGAAAAAGCTAAAGAGCTTAGTCCTAGAAACCAGCAGATTTATTGGGCCTTAGCCCAGGTTTATCTTTATCAAGGAAGGGACAAAGACTGCGTTGAGGCTATGAAGTATTCTGTTGAATTGGATTCCAGATTTACTTCTGCTACCTGGTTTTTAGCAATGAGTTATAGAGCTGTTGGTGAGAATCAATTAGCTTTGGAGACGATAAAGAGGGCTGAGGTGGCAGGTTTAAATTGGAGAGAGGAGTCGGACAAACTAAAAAGAGTCATTGAGATTCATCAAGACCTTAGTAATGATGAAGAGTTAAGCGAACTTTATCCTTTAGTCCTTGCCAAAGAGCCAAAAAATCCCCAGCTTTGGGCGGGTTTAGCTGTGGCCTACGCTAATCTCGGCCAGTTTGATAAGGCCCGTCAAGCAGGAGAAGAGGCTTTAAAACTCAACCCTGATTTTGCCGATGAGTTAAGAGAGTTTTTGGACCAGCTGCCCAAATAATTGGGCGATGAAGCAATTTCATCTTTCCCTTCGTCCGCTGTGGCGAACTCAGTTCTTGACAATAGGTTTCAAATTTGCTAAAATAAGATAGTGAGTGCTAATACTCTCTAAGTCGACAACAGACCTTCCTATAGCAAGGTCTGTTGTTTTTTAGAAAATAAAAAGGGCGGACGAGTTAACTCCAAACTAAGTCTTTAGTGAGTGCTTACCGTCCACCCAACTTTATTCTAAAGACTTTCTCCAAAATTTGCAAATTATATGATAAACTAAGCTAAGCTTAGTTCTATGTTGAAAAAGGATGTCTTGTTGAAAAATTATACTATTTTTAAAATTGGCGGCCCTGCTAAATATTTTTTTGTTGCCAGAACTAAAGAAAATTTAGTTTCTGCTATTAAGAAAGCCAGAGAAAATAACTGGCCCTGTTTTGTTTTGGGAGGAGGAAGCAATGTTTTGGTTTCTGATAAGGGATTTAAAGGATTAGTAATAAAAATACAAAATACAAAATACAAAATACAAGATACTGAAATTGTGGCTGAAGCAGGTGTCTTTTTGGGAACACTGATTAATGTTGCAACCAAACTTAGCTTAACTGGGCTGGAGTGGGCAGCAGGCATACCGGGCACTTTGGGAGGAGCTGTTTTTGGCAATGCCGGCGCCTTTGGCCAGTCAATGAAAGATATTGTAAGAGAGGTTGAACTTTTTGATACCAAAGTAGGAAAGATTAAAGTTTTCAAGAACAAAGATTGTAAGTTTTCTTACAGGGAAAGTATATTTAAGAAAAATAAAAATCTTATTATCATTTCCTTGATTCTGAAAATGAAAAAAGGAAGAAAAAAAGATGTTCAGAAGAAAATCAAAAAATATTTAGCTTACAAAAAGGAAACTCAGCCGCTAAGTTATGCTTCGGCAGGGTCTGTTTTTAAAAACCCTCCAGGAAAATCCGCCGGCGAATTAATAGAAAAGGCAGGATTGAAAGGAAAAACAATTGGTGGAGCTCAAATTTCTAAAAAACATGCCAACTTTATAATTAATAAGGGAAAAGCCAAAGCAGAAGACGTTAAAAAACTTATTAGTTTAGTAAAGAAAACAGTAAAAAAGAAATTTGGAACATCTTTGGAAGAGGAAATCGTTGTTTTATAGTTTTCCACATTGACAAACTTGACTGAAGTGAAAAAATAGAGTAATGGAGATATTTGGCAAATAGTGGTCGACTGTTTGCGCCACTTTGTAATAATCTCTAAAATCCAATGGCAAAAAAAAGAAAGAAGAAGAAGAAGAAGTAAATTCTTCTCTACCCCGCCTCATAGGCTTGTTAAAGGTTTAAAAGACCTTTGCCGGGTCTAGGAGGCGGGGTTGTTTTTTGAGACAGGTTTTTAAGGGGATAGCCCCCTTTATTTTTTTGCCAAAAAGTTATACAATGAGCAGGTATCTATGTCAATCTTGAAGAAAATATTTGGTGATGCTAACGAGAATTACTTAAAGCAGCTTCAGCCCACCATTGAGAAGATAAATTCACTCGAAAAAGAATTCGAGGCTTTTTCCAATGGAGAATTAAAGGAAAAAACAGTTGAGTTGAAAGAAAGATTAAAAAAAGGAGAAACTTTGGATAATCTTTTGCCGGAAGCCGCAGCTCTGGTCAGGGAAGCTGGGAAAAGAACTCTAGGTCAGCGGCATTTTGATGTTCAGCTAATAGGAGGAATAGTTCTGGACCAGGGGAAGATAGCTGAAATGAAAACAGGGGAAGGGAAAACTTTGGCTGCCACTCTGCCTTTATATCTTAATGCTCTGCCAGGTAGGGGAGCCCATTTGGTTACAGTGAACGATTACTTGTCTAAAAGAGACACGGTTTGGATGGGCCAGATTTATAATCTTTTAGGATTGTCTGTTGGTTGCATTGTCCATGGGGCAGCTTTTTTGTATGATCCAGAGTTTAAGGAGGAGACAAAGGATGAAGAAAGAGATTTAGTTGGTTCTTTTAAAGTGGTTGAAAGCTATCTCAGGCCCTGCTCCAGAAGGGAAGCTTACCTGGCAGACATTACTTATGGCACCAACAATGAGTTTGGGTTTGATTATTTGCGAGACAATATGGTTTACCCCGTTAGAAATGAGATTTCTAACGGGGTTTATGATTTATCAACTGTCCAAAGAGGGCATAGCTACGCAATCATTGACGAAGTAGACTCTATTTTGATAGATGAAGCCAGAACTCCCTTAATCATTTCAGCTCCTGACATGGAAAGCTCAAAATACTATCAGGAGTTTGCCAGAATCATCCCTCGTTTGGACAGCAAGGATTACGAGATAGATGAGAAAATGAAGACTGTTACCTTGACCGAGGGGGGGATAAATAAAATAGAGAAGATTTTGGGCATGGAGAATATTTACCAGGAAAGAGGCATAAAATACCTTCATTATTTGGAGCAGGCTTTGAGAGCAGAAGTGCTCTTTAAGCGAGACAGGGATTATGTTGTCAAAGATGGGGAAGTTATTATTGTTGATGAGTTTACAGGACGTTTAATGCCAGGCAGAAGATGGTCTGGCGGGCTTCACCAAGCGATAGAAGCCAAAGAAGGAGTCCAAATTATGCCTGAATCAATTACTTTAGCCACTATTACTTTTCAGAATTATTTCAGAATGTATGAAAAGCTAGCTGGAATGACGGGAACCGCTGCCACTTCAGCTGAGGAGTTTGATAAAGTCTATGGTTTGGATGTTGTTATAATTCCAACTAACAAACCAATGATTAGAAAAGAGTTGTCAGACAAGGTTTTTAAAACAGAAAAGGGAAAGTTTGAAGCTTTGGTCAAAGAGATAAAGGAAAGGCATGAAAAGGAGCAGCCTTTATTGGTAGGAACCACCTCCATTGAGAAGAATGAGCACTTGGGCCGGCTTTTAGAAAAAGAAGGAATCTCCCACCAGATATTAAACGCCAAACACCATGAAGAAGAAGGAGCTATTATAGCTCAAGCAGGAAAACTGGGCCAGGTTACCATTGCCACGAACATGGCAGGCCGAGGAGTAGATATTATTCTGGGTGGTAATCCTCCCGATCCCGCTGAAGCAGAGAAAATCAAAGAGCTGGGAGGCCTCCATGTTATTGGCACCGAGCGGCATGAAGCAAGGAGAATTGATAACCAGCTGCGGGGGAGGTCGGGACGTCAGGGAGATCCTGGTTCTTCTCAGTTTTTCTTGTCTTTGGAAGATGAATTGTTAAGGATATTTGGAGGGGAAAGAATCCAAAAGTTAATGGGAATGTTGAAACTTCCAGAAGCGGAAGCCATAGAAGCCAACCTGGTGTCTGGCGCCATTGAGTCTGCTCAGTCAAAGATAGAGGGCATGAACTTTGATGTGAGGCGCCATGTTCTTGAGTACGATGACGTCATGAACAAACACAGAGAGGTGATTTATAAGAAAAGAAGGGAGGTTTTGGAAAAGTCCCCGGAGGAGCTAAGAGAATCTATGATAGGTCTTTTAAAGAAAATGGGACTGAAAGAAGAGGATTATCAGAAAAAAGAAAATGAGATTAGCAAAGAAAGAATGTATCAGGTGAATAGAGTTGTTTCTTTGAGGATCCTAGATATGTTGTGGCTGGAGCATCTAGAGAGCATGAACTATCTGCGGGACTCAGTCAGACTAAGAGCTTATGGTCAGAGAGACCCTTTAATAGAGTACAAAACAGAGGGACACAAAATGTTCCAAAGATTGTTGGAAACAATGGATAGTAGTATTGCCAACACAATTTTACGGGTTAGTATTCAAGAACAACCCCAGGTCCCCCAGCCCATTGAGGTTAATCCTAAACAAACAGGAAAGAGGAAGGTGGGAAGGAACGACCCCTGCCCCTGCGGTAAAATTAATCCTAAGACTGGAAAACCAATGAAATATAAGAAATGTTGTTGGCCAAAGTATGGCTAA
>CAZCSH010000004.1:0-11404 GCA_964501545.1 uncultured Candidatus Saccharibacteria bacterium | reverse complement strand
TAAGACTGGAAAACCAATGAAATATAAGAAATGTTGTTGGCCAAAGTATGGCTAATCCCAAGTTTGGCTAAACTCGGTTTAGCCAAAAGAAATTTATGTTGTTTTTGCCGATTGGTTGTTTAATTTTTATCCTTTTCATTCTGGCTATCCCAGTTCTTTTTATTCTGGGCTATTTTCATATAGTTACTTTAGGGTTTGAAAAATTAGGAATTCCAGGCGACTTTACCGTTTTGATACTCCTTGCCATTTTAATTGGTTCCACAATTAATATTCCTTTGGGAAAGAAAAGGGTTGTTTTGCGGGAAGAAAGAGTCTTTTTTGGCTTGTTAAGAGTTCGTCAGCCAGAAGTTCAAGGGCTGGCCATTAACCTGGGAGGAGCTGTAATTCCTTTTTTACTTTCTCTTTACTTTCTTTTTCTAGTTTGGCAGAAAGGGTTTGCTTTAGAGCCTGTTTTAATAGCTATAGTTTTAATGGTTTTGGTTTCAAAGATTCTAGCTCGAGTGATACCTGGTAGGGGCATCTCTTTACCAGCTTTGGTGCCGCCTATTTTTTCTGCTCTCTTTGCTCTGGTTTTAGCCCCTGATTTTGCCGCTCCGGTCGCTTTTATTGCCGGTACCTTAGGAACTCTTATTGGAGCTGATTTTTTGAATTTGAGACGGGTTGAGAAACTGGGTGGTTTTCTTTCTATTGGCGGGGCTGGTGTTTTTGATGGAATATTTTTAGTTGGAATAATATCTAGCCTTTTAGCGGGGTTTTAATTATGCTAGAGTAAATAAATTATGCCAGGTAGTGAAAATTCGACTCACTGCCGCGGCAGTAAAATAAATAATAATTTGTCGAATTTCTACTACCTGGTATGTCAAAGACTAAGATATATTTAATAATAATTGCTATTTTTCTTTTAGCCTTTTTGGCCGGTAACTTAGTTTATCCTCAAGCCCTAAAGCTTCCTCGTTTTCCTGAAGTTCCTTTCAGGTTGGGTTTGGATTTGCGGGGAGGAACCCATTTGATTTATGAGTCGGATTTGGCAAATGTTGCCGAAGAAGATTACGAGGCTTCCATGCAGGGCTTGCGGGATGTGATTGAAAGAAGGGTTAATCTCTTTGGGGTTAGTGATCCCCTTGTCCAAACCCAAAAGGCAGGCTCTCAATACAGGCTGATTGTTGAGCTGGCTGGCATTCAGGACCCAGCCTTAGCTATTGAAATGATAGGCCAGACCCCTTACTTGGAGTTCCAGGAATTGAAAGAAAATTACGAGGAGATTGTCAAGCGGAACGAGGAAATATTGGAGTCTGGGGAAGGGGAAATGGAAGAAACCTTTCAGCCCACTCCCTTAACCGGGAAATATTTAAAAAAGGCAGAATTGGGTTTTGATCCCACCACTTCAAAACCTTTAGTTCAGCTAGAGTTTAATGAAGAGGGAGGGAAGATTTTTGAGGAGCTGACCTCAAGAAATATTGGTAAGTATTTGGCTATATATATTGATGGGATTCCAATTTCCATTCCCACTGTCCAAGAAGTAATTTCTGGAGGAAAGGCTCAAATTACAGGCTCATTTACAGTGGAGGAAGCTAAGGCATTAGTCCTTAATTTAAATGCTGGTGCCTTGCCTGTTCCTATTCATCTTATCTCCCAGCAAACAGTCGGGCCTACTTTGGGAGCTGTTTCCTTGGAGGAGTCTTTGAAGGCAGGGCTGATGGGATTTTTAGCAGTTATCGTCTTTATGCTTCTTTTCTACAGGCTGCCAGGATTGGTTTCAGCCTTGGCTCTGGCAATTTATGTGGTTTTGGTCCTTTCTGTTTTTAAACTGATACCCGTTACCTTAACTTTGGCTGGAATCGGTGGATTTATTCTGTCAATCGGCATGGCAATAGATGCTAACGTTCTGATTTTCTCCAGAATGAGGGAAGAGTTAAAGAAGGAAAAGGGTTTAGCCCCGGCGATAGAAGACGGTTTCAGCCGAGCCTGGCCCTCAATTCGAGATGGAAACCTGACCACTTTGATTGTCGCTGCCATTCTATTCGTTTTTGGTACGAGTTTCATCAAGGGTTTTGCTTTAACCTTGAGCTTGGGAGTTTTAATCAGCATGTTTTCTGCTATTGTCATCACTAAAAACTTCCTGCGGGTCTTTGTTTTGCTTGGGCTCGAAAAACTCAAACCCTTATGGCAATAAAAAAATATTTATTCACTTCAGAATCAGTTACCGAAGGCCATCCTGACAAGCTGGCAGATGCCATTTCTGACGCAGTCTTAGATGCTTGTTTGAAACATGATAAACATTCCAGAGTGGCTTGCGAAGTGCAGACTGGCATGGGTTATGTTTTGGTTGGAGGTGAAATTACCACTTCCACCTGGGTGAACATTCATGATTTGGTCAGAAGGGTTGTTAAAGAAGCGGGTTATGACAAACCAGAGTATGGGTTTGATTACAGGACTTTGGCTATTTTTAACGCTATTCACGAGCAATCTCCAGACATTGCCAAGGGTGTCAGAAAAACAGGGACCAAAAAACAAGGAGCAGGGGACCAAGGGATGATGACAGGGTATGCTTGCAAAGAGACTCCAGAATTAATGCCCCTGCCAATTATTTTAGCTCACAAACTGGTAAGGCGTCTGGCAGAAGTTAGAAAGAAAGGAATCTTAACTTATTTGAGGCCAGATGGGAAAAGCCAGGTGACAGTGGAATACCGCAATGGGAAACCAGCCAGACTAGATAGTGTGGTCATTGCTGCTCAACATGCTCCTAATGTTTCTTCTGCTAAATTAAAAAGAGATGTAATAGACAAGGTTATCAGGCCTGTTTGTAAAAAATACTTAAACAGACAGACTAAATTCTATGTTAACCAGACAGGGAGGTTTGTTATCGGAGGGCCGGTAGCAGACGTGGGTATGACTGGCAGAAAAATTATTGTTGACAGCTATGGAGGAGTGGTGGCTTCAGGGGGTGGAGCTATGTCTGGTAAAGACCCTACCAAAGTAGACAGGTCAGGAGCCTATATGGCCCGTTATGTTGCCAAAAACATTGTGGCAGCAGGTTTAGCTGACAAGTGTGAAATTCAAATAGCCTATGTTATCGGAGGGACCAACCCCCTTTCCATTAATGTTAATACTTTTGGAACAGGCAAAGTTTCAGAAGAGAAACTAGTGAGGATAATTCCCAAAGTCTTTGATTTGTCACCAGGAGGAATCATAAGACACCTTAAACTTTCGCGACCTATTTACCAAAAAACAGCTTGTTACGGCCACTTTGGCAGAAACGACCCTGACTTTACTTGGGAAAAGACCGATAAAGTAAAAGAACTCCTTCGTTATGCACTTTAACTTTTTAAAGTACAAAACAATCTATTTTACTTTTTCTGCTATTTTGGTTTTGGCAGCTTTGGTTTCTTTGTTGCTTTTTGGCTTGAAGCCCGGGATTGATTTTACTGGAGGAAGCATTCTGGAAGTAGCTTATCAAGGAGAAAGGCCTTCAAACCAAGAGATAAGGGAAACTTTGGCTGATTTGGACCTGGGGCAGATTAACCTTCAGCCAACTGGAGAGAAAGGGGTTATTTTAAGAATGAAGGATATTTCTGAAGAAACCTATCAGGAAATCATTGAAAGACTTGGCCAGGGGGGCGAGGTTGAGGACTTGCGTTTTGAATCCATAGGTCCTGTTATTGGTAAAGAGCTCAAGGAGAAAACTAATATAGTTGTCGTTCTTTCTTTATTAGCCATTGTTCTCTATATTGCTTTTGCTTTTCGAAAGCTGACTTTCCCTGCAAAGTCCTGGCAGTACGGTCTCTCTTCCCTGGCTGTTTTGAGCTTCGATGTTTTAATACCTCTTGGCACCCTTTCTTTGTTAGGTGAGTTTTATCAAGTCCAGATTACCATCCCTATCATTGTTGCTCTCTTAACCATTATTGGTTATTCCATTAACAATACAGTAGTTGTTTTTGATAGAATCAGGGAGAACCTCTTGAATCGCAGAGGGGCAGATTTTGAAGAAACAGTTAATATTTCTCTTAACCAAACCCTGACCCGTTCTCTCAACACTTCCCTGACCACTCTTTTTGTCTTGGTCGCTATTTTCCTGTTTGGTGGAGCAACCTTGCACTATTTTGCTTTGACTTTGATTTTGGGCATTATTGCTGGTACCTATTCTTCCATCTTTTTGGCCTGTCCTATTTTGGTTAGCTGGTTAAAGTTTCAAAAAAAGATTTGACCCCCCTTAATATTTGACAAACCCTTGAAGAGGTGCTTAAATATTAAAACCAACGAAAAAACATGAAGTTTAATTATCCCCAAATTTGCTCTAGTCTTTTAAAAGGTTTAACCGAGAGGCAAAAAGAAATTATTTTGCTCCGTTTTGGTTTAAAAAGGAAAGGTAAGAAAACAACCTTAGAGTCAATTGGAAAGATTTATGGAATAACCAGAGAAAGAGTGCGCCAGATTGAAAAGGATGCCCTTTTAAAGATAAGACCTGAAATCAAGAAGAACCCAGAGGCCTTTCAATATCTAAAAGATTATTTAAAGAAAGAAGGCAGGCTGAAGAAAGAGAATCTGCTTTTGGAAGAGCTGGGAGGTAAAACCAATCAAAATCAGATTTACTTTCTTCTAACTTTAGGAGAAGGATTTGAGAGGGTTGGAGAGACAGATGATTTCCACGCTTTGTGGGCTGACAGTAAAAACTCTCTTTTGCGGGCAGAGAAAACTATTGCTACTCTTTCCCTCAGGCTCAAGAAAATGGGCCACCCTTTGAGTTTAAAGGCTTGGGCTGACTCCAATAGAATTCTCAAATCAACCCTGGAGGCCTCAAAGAAAATTCAACAAAACTCAGAGGGTCTCTTTGGTTTAAGAGAATGGCCAGAAATAAATCCCAGAGGAGTGAAAGACAGAGCTTACTTGCTTTTTAAAAAAGAGCAGAGGCCGCTTCACTTTAGAGAGGTGGCTCAACTTATTGGACCAGCTTTACCCCAAACAGTCCACAATGAGCTGATTAAAGACTCCAGATTTGTTTTGGTGGGCAGGGGCTTATATGCCTTGGGTGAGTGGGGGTACCAAGAAGGAGTAGTCAAAGAGGTTATCTTGGAAGTTCTTCAAAAAGCTGGCAAACCTCTGACCAAAGAAGAGATTTTAAAGAAAGTCTTGAGCCAAAGAATGGTTAAAGAAAATACTGTTTTATTAAACCTAAGCAATAAAGAATATTTCTTAAGAACCCCCGAAGGGTTTTATACCATTAACAGCAAAACAGCTTAAATGTCAGCGGGGTTTAGTCTAGTTTTAAATTATCTTGGTCAAATAATAAAAAGCTGGTGGTGGTTAATCACACCTTTACTTTTATGGGAGCCGGTAAAATATCTCTACCGCTACTTCATAATGGAGATATGGGACAGCAAGATAAAAAGGATTTTATTAGAGGTGAAAATACCAAAAGAGATGGTCAAGCCAATCAAGGCTATGGATCAGATTTTTGCTGGTCTCCATGGCTTGCATGACATAGCAACCTGGAGAGAAAAATGGATTGAAGGAGTGTTTCAGCTCACTTTATCGTTAGAAATTGTCAGTAATGGCGGGGAAATTCATTTTTATATTAGAACTCCGGAGATGTTCCAGAATTTTATTGAATCAAATATTTATTCTCAATATCCGGAAGCTGAAATTTCTGTAGTTGATGATTATACCAAATATGTTCCCCAAGACATTCCCAACAAAGATTGGGACCTTTTGGGAGTTGATTTTATTAATTCAAAGGACGAAATTTATCCCATTAAAACTTATAGGCAATTCGAAACAGAAACTGAACGGCTAGAAGAAAAGAGAATTGATCCCCTATCTAATCTTCTAGAGGGATTGAGTACTTTAAAGCCAGGAGAGCAGTTTTGGCTTCAAATTGTTGCTAAACCTGTCCTTGGCAGAGATAACCCCTGGCAGGAAAAGGGGAAAGAATTAGTTGATAGGTTAGCTAAGAGGCCGGAGGTTCAAAAACCGAAACCAATCTTCCAGGAGGTAGCTGAAATTTTAATTAGTGGTAAACCAACCGTGACAGAGAAAAAGGAAGAAAAAGAAATCATTCCTCCAGAGTTTAAGCTTACTCCTGGAGAAAGAGAAGTTCTGATGGCTGTCGAAGCAAAGCTGGCTAAATTTGGTTATGATTGCAATATTAGATTTCTTTATCTAGGGGAAAAAGAGGTTTTTTTCAGACCAACCGCTAAGGTTGGTTTTGGTTTTTTCAAAGAAATTTCTACCGAGAACTTAGGAGGATTAAAACCCTGGAGTAGAACCATGACTAAAGTAAAATCAGTTCCTCTTTGGTTCTTGGATGAAAGAAGGCTTTATTTAAGAAAAAGAAGAATGTTTAGATATTACAAAAGAAGATGGGCTCCTCTCTTTCCCAGAAAAGGAGCAACCTATGTGCTCAATACCGAGGAATTAGCCACTTTATATCATTTCCCAGGAGAAGAAGTGGCTCCAGCTGCTGGGATTTCTCGAATTCAAGCTAAAAAAGGTGGAGCGCCACCAGAACTGCCTATAGAGGAGGAATGATTATGCCTAACGAAATAAATTTTTTTGGTGAGACCACTTTCCGAAATCAAAGGAAAAAATTTGGGATTAAAACCGATGACAGACGTCGGCATGTCTATCTGATTGGAAAAACTGGCATGGGCAAAACCGCCATGTTAAAGAACATGGCCATTCAAGATATAAAGCTGGGCAAAGGTATTGGTTTTGTTGACCCTCATGGGGAAGCGGCAGAAGAATTGCTGGATTTTATTCCTTCACACAGGGTGAATGATGTCATTTATTTAAACCCAGCTGACTTTGATTATCCTATTGCTTTCAATATCATGGAAAAAGTTAGCCCCGAGCACCGCCATCTGGTAGCCTCTGGGTTAATGGGTGTTTTTAAAAAAATCTGGCCTGATGTTTGGTCAGCCAGAATGGAATATATCTTAAACAACTGTATCTTAGCTCTCTTGGAATATCCAGCATCAACCTTGCTTGGAGTCAATAGAATGTTAGCTGACCCAGATTATAGGAAAAAGATAGTTGATAAAGTGACCGACCCAGTAGTTAAATCCTTTTGGAATCAGGAGTTTGCCAGATATACCCAGAGATATGAAGTGGAAGCGACAGCTGCCATTCAAAATAAAGTTGGCCAGTTCATTTCCGCTCCTTTAATTAGAAACATTATTGGCCAGGTTAGATCAAGTATTGACATGAGGAAGGTCATGGACGAGAAAAAGATTTTAATTCTTAATCTATCCAAAGGGAGAATTGGTGAAGATAATTCTCGTTTGTTAGGAGCTTTGTTAATTACTAAAATCCAGTTAGCTGCGATGTCCCGGGTCGATGTACCTGAAAGCCAGCGGGAAGACTTTTTTCTTTACGTTGATGAGTTTCAAAACTTTGCTACCGAATCTTTTACTAACATCTTGTCTGAAGCCAGGAAGTATAGATTATGTTTGATTTTAGGCCATCAATACATAGCCCAGATGGAGGAATCTGTCCGAGATGCGGTTTTTGGTAATGTTGGCACTCTTGTTGCTTTTCGGGTGGGGGCAGAAGACGCCGAGTTTTTAGAAAAGGAGCTTTTACCCGAGTTCAGCGCCAGTGACCTGGTTAATCTGGGTAAGTACAATATCTATTTAAAGCTAATGATAGATGGAATTGCTGGCTCTCCCTTTTCTGCTGAAACTCTACCACCCTTTCCTCCTTTGGAAGAATCAAACAGGGAGACGATTATCAAGGTTTCTCGGGAAAGATACGGTACTCCCCGCAAGGAGGTGGAGGAAAAGATTGCCAAATGGACAGATACCTTAAAAGCAGGGCCTGCTCTCCAGCAAGCTTCTCCTGTTTTGTACGATGCCAAGTGTTCTTTGTGCGGCAAAGACACAAAAGTGGTTTTCCCTCCTGCTGCCAACCGCCCTGTTTATTGCAAGTCCTGCTTGAAGAAGA
Source organism: uncultured Candidatus Saccharibacteria bacterium (assembly GCA_964501545.1). GTDB lineage: Bacteria > Patescibacteriota > Minisyncoccia > Minisyncoccales > RBG-13-42-11 > CAZCSH01. The sequence goes on along the minus strand of CAZCSH010000004.1, from coordinate 3,466 downwards.
TTCAAAAAGAAAGAGAAGAAGCCAGAAGGGAGAAGGGCCCTTCTATCTCTCTGGAAAGAGCTGTTGAAGAAGGCCCTGTTTCCTTTGGTTCAGGCTTAAAAAGAGTGGCCAAAGATATCCAGAAGCCCAGGAGGAAAGAGGTTGATATTGCTGGACTAAAGAAAACCTTGGAGGAGTCTTTAAAAGGAGTAGAGAGGAAAGATGAACCCCGTTAGAAGTCTTTGGCAGAAAAAATTATAGAAATTTTTTTCTGTTTGTCGATGACGGGGTATAATCAATAAACAAAAATCTGTCTAAAATTAACTCTAAGTTATATAATGACAGACTTCTAACGGGGTGAAGACTCTAGCTGATTTTAACTTGAAAGCTAAAAGGGTTTTAGTCAGGTGTGATTTCAATGTTCCCCTTTCAGACAAAGGGGCTATTTTAGATGATTTCAGGATAAGAGCCAGCCTACCTACCATAAACTATCTTTTAAAAAACAGGGCTAGAGTAATTTTAATGAGCCATTTGGCTAAGCCCGGAGGCAAAGTGAAGGAAGAGTTTCGCCTGACAGCCATTCAGGAGAAACTCCTTGAATATCTGGATGTTTCTATTGTTAAAGCGCCAGACTGTGTTGGCCCTGAAATTGAGAAATGGACAAAAGAGATGCAAGAAGGTGAAATCTTGCTTTTGGAGAACCTTAGGTTTCACAAAGAAGAAGAGACAAATGGAGAGGACTTTGCCAGGGCGCTATCAAAACTGGGAGATATATATATTAATGATGCCTTTGCTGTTTGTCACCGAGAGCATGCTTCCATTGTCGGGGTGCCAAAGTATTTAGCCTCAGCTGCAGGTTTTCTCCTGGAAAAGGAAATAAAAATCTTAAGCCAGCTAACTAAGAATCCAAGAACCCCATCGGTGGCTATTGTTGGAGGGGCCAAAGTAGAGACTAAAGTTGGCCTCCTTAATAGCCTTTCTCAAAAAGTAGATTTTGTCTTGATCGGTGGCTTGATTCAAAAAGAGCTGAAAGGGAAAAAGATTTCCTTGGCCTATCCTGAAAAGATTGTAGAGCCGGTAGATCAGATTGGGGGAGGGAAAGATATTGGGTTAAAAACCAGGGAACTGTTTCAAGAAAAGATAACTCTCGCCAAAACAATTTTCTTTAATGGACCCTTGGGCTTCATAGAAAAGAAGGAATTTTCCAAAGGGACAGAAAGGATTCTTAGAGCAATTAGCCAGAGCAGGGCTTTTTCAATCATTGGCGGCGGGGAAACTGTTGAGTTTGCAGCTAAACTCGGTTTGCTTGATAAATTCAGCTATGTTTCCACAGGTGGTGGGGCAATGATAGCCTTCTTAGCCGGGGAAAAGTTGCCGGGGCTATCAGCTTTAAAATGAGATCTTCAATCAAAAACCTTAAAAAAGCAGCTATCAGGATTTTGAAGGCAGTTAATAAAAAAGAACCCATCATACTCTATGGGGATGCTGATTTAGATGGAGCAGCCTCCGTTGTTCTTCTCAAAGAAAGTATTAATAGTCTGGGAGGCAGGGTTAAGGCAATCTATTTCCCAGACAGAGAGTTTGAGGGTTATGGGCTGACTGAAACTAGTTTTTCTTATTTAGCTGATAAGGCTCCAGCTCTCTTGATTACGGTTGATTGCGGGATAGGCAATTTCACGGAAATGAAAAAAGCTAAGAAGTTGGGGTTTGAGGTGATAATTATTGATCACCATGAGGTTTTGGGAAAGCTGCCAGAAGCCAAAATAATAGTTGACCCAAAGCAAAAAGGGGATAAATACCCTTTCAAAGGACTGGCGGCAGTAGGCGTTGTCTTTAAATTAGTTCAGCTTCTTTTTAAGGGGAAGATAGCTAAGAGCTTGGAAGAGAATTTTCTTGAGCTGGTGGCTTTAGCTACAATAGCTGATATGATGCCAAGGGAATCAGACAATCTTCTTTTTATTGAAAAGGGTTTAGCTCCCTTGGAAAGATCTTTGCGGCCCGGGCTTAAGGTTTTCTTTGGATTGGAGGTGTTTGACGAAGATAGCAATTTGCAGGAAAAGGTTTCAAAAATTGTCTCTCTCTTAAATGTTAGAGATGTTAAAGAGAGATTACCAGCCAGCTTTCGTTTGTTAACTGCTCCTTCCCTGCCAGAAGCTAAGAAAATTGTTAAAACTTTATTGAGAAAGCAAGAAGTGAGAAAGAAAAAGATTGGAGAAACAGTGGAGGAGGTGGAAGACAGACTAGTTGAGCTAGACAAACCAATTATTTTTGAGGGGGCGGAAAACTTTGATTTGACACTCTTGAGCACGGTAGCTTCCATTATTAGCAGGCGATATAAAAAAGCTACTTTCCTTTATAAAAAGATGAAAACTGAGACTCAAGGGACAGTCAGGAGCCCTTCAACAGTAGATGTGATAAAGTTGATGAAAAAATGTAGTAAATACCCTCTGACTTATGGAGGGCATGCTCAAGCGGCTGGCTTTCGGATCAAGAATGAAAACTTAGAAAAGTTTAAAAAGTGCTTGATTAAGAACGCTCAATGAAGCTGAGGCTTCATTTCGAGCTTCGAATTAATTCATTAATTCTCGCTAAATGAAGAAGATAATCATTTTTACAGATGGGGGCTCTCGGGGAAACCCAGGGCCCGGAGCTTTAGGAGTAGTTTTTGTCAATGAAAAGGGCCAGGATTTTAGAAAGTATTCAGAATTTCTAGGGGAAGAGCTAACTAACAATGAGGCAGAATACCAGGCTGTTATTTTTGGCTTGAAGAAGTTTAAAGCTCTTTTTGGTAAGAAACTGGCCAAAAGTTCAGAAATAGAGCTCAGAACTGACTCTGAGTTATTGGTCAAGCAGTTAAATGGCGAGTATAAGATTTTAGAGCCTAAAATCCAGTCTCTATTCCTGGAAGTTTGGAACTTAAAGCTTGATTTTAAGAAAGTAAAGTTTAAATTTATTTCTCGAATTCAGAATAAAATAGCTGATAGTCTGGCGAACGAAGCCTTGAATAGCCAAAGTAAAAGCCAAAAGCTGCTTTAAAAAGTTATTCCAATTAAAAATCCCACCTTAGGTGGGGTTTTTAATGTCCTAGCAAGTCTATAAGCCGAATTCTGTATTTGTGTGATTATCTATCTAGGATTAGTGTTGCCACTAAACTCAGGCGAGCTACCTTATCAGGAAAGCTCCAAGACGTATCTCAGAACTTCCCGTTTGCTCTTGCTCCTAGGTAAGGATTTAGCCGTTTCACCCCTGCTATTGCAGGTCTCGTCTCTGTTCGCACCTCTAGGATCACTCCCGACGGGAATTACCCGCTACCTTTTTAACTTCCTTTGGGAAGTAGGAGTTCGGACTTTCCTCTCCAGATATACTGGAGTAATCACCCGACTTACTAGGACAATTACACCTTAACAAGTTTTAGAATCTCTGTCAAGTAAGTGTACTGGTTCATATGATATGATACACCCAGCTCTTGAAAAATATGAAAGGAAAG
>CAZCSH010000003.1:0-25983 GCA_964501545.1 uncultured Candidatus Saccharibacteria bacterium | reverse complement strand
AAAAAATTGACTGAACTTAATATATATATTATACTATTTTAGATGGAATTGTCAACCCCGTTTAGAAATTTTACATTCGTAGGTATTTAGAAGGATAAGTTATTGGCTTTAAAATTAATTATTGGGTAATGCCTATGGATCAAAAATTTCTAACGGGGTCAAGGATAGAGAGAGCCTTAATCTGCAGTATCACCCCCTACTTTTTGGAAAAGGGGAACTTTTGGTTTGCCCGGTAGTGAAAATTCGACTGCCTTCGGTACGATAGTGTTTTGTTTTGCAAAACACTTGTCAAATTTCTACTCCCGGGTTTGAGAAAAATACATTATGAATACTCTTCAAAAAATATTAATAGTCGGTATTACACCTTATTTCTTAGAGAGAGACAATCTTTGGATGGAACAGAATATAAACAAAATCCTGACCGCCAGAAAGACCCAGTCCTTTTTTGAAGACAATACCCTTTATCTGGAAAAAGACCAAAGCTTCCAAGTTTCTTTCTTTTTAAGGAGGTTGGATGAGTTAGGTTATGAAAAGGTTTATCAAGTGACAGAAGCAGGCGAGTTCAGCCAAAGAGGAGGAACAGTAGATGTTTTTCCAATTAATAGAAACTCTGCTCTCCGTTTTGAGTTTTTGGGCAATAAAATAGAAACTATAGAAAGGCTGCCAGTTGAAATAAAAGATGAAAAAACAGCCAAAGAGCTGCTCAAAAAAAAGCTCAAGTCTCAGAAGCTCTTTTCAGATTTGAAGGAGCTAAAGGAGGGCGACTACCTTGTTCATCTTGACCATGGGATTGGTGTCTACCAGCAAAAAACAGAGGTTCAAGGAGGAGACTATTACCAGCTGGATTACGCGGAGGGCGACAAACTCTTTGTGCCAGTGGGCCTGGAAAGAAAACTCTCAAGATATGTTGGTTTTACAGATCCCAAAATCTCCCGCTTGGGTTCCAGCCTCTGGCAGAGAACAAAAAGAAAAGTAAAGGAAGCAGCAGAAAAGCTAGCTAGAGAGCTTTTGGAGCTCTACGCCAAAAGAGAAGTAGCTTCCCGGTCTCCTTATCTAGCAGATGAAGAAATAGATGAAAAAATAAGAAGCACTTTCCCGTACGAGGAAACTCCAGATCAAATACAGACGACAGAAGAAATAAAAGAGGACTTGGAAGGAACAGAGCCCATGGACAGGATTGTTTGCGGAGATGTTGGTTTTGGCAAAACAGAGGTGGCTCTAAGAACAATGGTTAAAGCAGTCAGGTCAGGATACCAGGTAGCTATGATTTGCCCTACTACTATTTTAGCTAACCAACACTTTGAGAACTTAAAAGAAAGGATAAAAGATTTGCCAATTAAAATATCTCTCTTGTCCCGACTTCAGACAAAAAAAGAGCAAAAAGAAATTCTGCAAGAATTAAAAGAGGCCAAAACAGACATTGTTATCGGTACCCACCGAATACTGTCTAATGACGTTGAGTTTAAAAACTTGGGATTACTGGTGATTGACGATGAGCAGAGATTTGGAGTTAAACAAAAAGAAAAGTTAAAGAAATTGAGAGCCTCCTTAGACGTTCTTTCCCTTTCTGCCACCCCAATTCCCAGAACTCTCTATTTAGCTTTATCTTCTTTAAAAAATATCAGCACAATCCAAACTCCCCCTTTTGGCAGGTTAGCTATTAAAACCAATATCCTTCCTTGGTCAGAGAAAACAATCAAGAAGGCAATAACAGCCGAATTAAAAAGAAAAGGGCAGGTCTACTATTTGCACAACAGAGTAGAAACAATAGAGATGGCAAAAAAGCTTCTAGAAAAACTGGTGCCCAAAGCCAGAATTGGTATAGCTCATGGCAGGCTGAGAGAAAAGAACTTGGTCCAGGTTATGAAAGACTTTCAAGAGAGAAAGATTGACATTTTAGTAGCTACCACTATTATTGAAAACGGTTTGGACCTGCCCAATGTCAACACTTTGATCGTGGCAGATGCTACTAAACTTGGCCTCTCCCAGGCTTACCAAATCAAAGGAAGAATTGGTAGGTCGCACATTCAGGCTACGGCTTTCTTTCTCTCTGGCAACCGCCTCTCAGAAAAAGCTAAGATGAGACTTGATGCTTTGAAAGAGGCTGAAGCTCTGGGATCTGGCTATAAAATTGCCTTAAGGGATTTGGAAATCAGAGGGGCTGGCAACATTCTGGGGAAAGAGCAGTCAGGCAACATCAACAGAATAGGATTAAACTTGTTCTGTCAAATGTTATCCGAGTCTGTTGATAGGTTAAAAACTGTCAGACCTGCCCCGTAGCAAACCGAGGGTTTTGCTTCGGGGTGTTGTCTGAAGCTGTAGAAAAAATAAAAACCAGTCGAAGAGAAGACTCTCTTCTTCACTTTCGCTGACACTCAGTAAATGATAAAGTTAAAACAATATGCGCTTAGTCATAGTGGAAAGCCCTGCCAAAGGGAATACTATTAAAAACTTTTTGGGCTCCGGTTACAGGGTCCTTGCTTCCTACGGCCACGTGAGAGATTTGCCAAAAAGCGAACTTGGAGTTGATATTGAGAATGATTTTGAGCCAAAGTACGTTATCCCTCCAAAATCAAGAAAAACAATCACCTTATTAAAGAAAGCTGCGGAAGAAGCAGATATAATTATTTTAGCTGTGGACGAGGATAGAGAGGGAGAATCCATTGCCTGGCATTTAACTCAAGCTTTAAATCTCAATGGCAAAAAAGAATACCAAAGAATTGCATTTCACGAAATTACAAAACAAGCCATAGAAGAAGCTTTAAAGAACCCAAGAAAGATTGATATGGCTTTAGTAGACGCCCAGCAGGCAAGAAGAATCTTAGATAGAATTGTCGGCTACAAACTTTCTCCCTTTTTATGGAAGAAAATAGCCAGGGGATTGTCAGCCGGCAGGGTCCAGTCTGTGGCTGTTCGCTTGGTTGTCGAACGTGAGAGAGAAATTGAGGCTTTCACCCCTCAAGAATACTGGACAATAGAGGCTCTCTTGAAAAAAGATAAGGAGTTCAAAGCTCTTTTAGTTAAAAAAGACAACAAAGCTCTAGAGAAGCTCGCTATTAAAAACAAAGGGGAGACAGAGAAGATTACAAAAGACTTAAAAGGGACAGACTACAGAGTGGAAGGAGTGGAGAAAAAAGAAGTTAAAAGAAATCCCCTGCCTCCTTTTACCACAAGCTACCTTCAGCAAGAAGCCTGGAGAAAATTCCGTTTCCCTGCTAGAAAAACAATGCAGATAGCCCAACAGCTTTATGAGAAAGGGCTAACGACCTATCATAGAACTGACTCTTTGAACCTTTCAAACTTAGCTCTGGGAACAGCCAAAAAGTTTATTACTGAAAACTTTGGCCAAAACTATTATCAGTTCCGTAGATATAGAACTAAAGGCAGAGCTCAAGAAGCCCACGAAGCCATCAGGCCTACTTATCCGGACAGAACTCCAGAAAAGGTCAAGCTGGAAACCCAACAAAAAAAGCTTTATCAACTCATTTGGCAAAGGTTTATCGCTTGTCAAATGGCCCAAGCTGTTTTTAACTCAACCGCAGTCGATATTGTAGCTAAAAACTACACTTTTCGAGCCACTGGCCAAACCCTAAAGTTTGACGGGTTTTTAAAGGTTTACCCAATAAAGTACAAGGAAGAAGAACTTCCCTTTTTGAAAAAGAACGATGTCTTGGAATTAATAAAACTCCTGCCGGCTCAACACTTTACCCAGCCTGCTCCAAGATATACAGAGGCCACCTTAATCAAGGCTTTGGAAGAGAACGGAATAGGAAGACCTTCTACTTACGCTCTCATTCTCTCTACCATCCAAGAAAGAAACTATATTGAGAAAGACGAGCAAAGAAGATTTAAACCTACTGAAATAGGAACGCTGGTTAACGATCTTTTGGTTAATCACTTTCCCAAGATTGTTGATATTAAGTTTACCGCCAAAATGGAGGAAGAGTTAGATGAAATAGCAGAAAGAGAAAAGGAATGGGTGCCGGTAATAAGAGAGTTCTATGCTCCTTTTGAGAAAAACCTGAAAAGAAAGTATGAAGAGGTTTCCAAAAAAGAGATTACCGAAAAACCAACAAAGAAAACCTGCCCCAAATGTAAAGCTCCTCTAGTTGTAAGAATGGGCAAGTTTGGCCAGTTTTACGCCTGTTCTGCTTTTCCAAAATGCCGCTACACAGAACCTCTAGAAAAGAATGTTCTGGGAATTAAATGCCCAAAATGCAAAAAGGGTGAAATTGTTGAGAAAAGGACCAAAAAAGGAAAAATATTTTACGGCTGCAATAGATTCCCAAAGTGTGATTTTGCCTTATGGGACAAACCCACCAAAGAGAAATGCCCAGACTGTGGCTTTTTGTTAGTTCAGACTAAAAGAGGACAAATTAAATGTTCTAATAAAGAGTGCGACTATCCGAATGCGGCTCGATAAAAGGCGAAGAGGATTTTGTCCTCTTCTTCACCTTCGCCCGCCTTAGGCGGGCTCGGTCATTGAAGAAATAATAAAAAATTGATAGAATGAAGGGGTGTTGGGCGAGTGCTGGAATTGGTTTACAGACAGGTCTCAAAAACCTGTGGAGCTTGCTCCATGTGGGTTCGAGTCCCACCTCGCCCACTATGAACCCTTTAAACGAAATAAACAAAACAAAAAAAGAGCTAAAGGAAAAGATGTTAACTCTTATGCTGGCAGGCTTTGGCTTGGTAGCTGCTTTGGCTTGGAACGATGCCATTCAGACGCTCTTTAGACTTCTCTTCCCTGAGTCAGAAGGGGTGATTGGTAAATTCTCTTACGCTGTCATTGTCACTGCTTTGGTAGTAATTATTTCTCTCCAGTTAAAGAAAGCATCGGAAGAAAAAGAATAGGCTACCATTTTAACTTTGGTGGCACTCCTAAAAAAATAATTCCCAAAGAAACAACAGCGGCAATCAGAAAGGCAATATTGATTTTGGCGGTAAAGAGAAAAAGCAGAGCTAGAAGCGAGAAAAAAAAGAAGTAAGAAAGATTAAGAACAATTGCCCGGTAGACTATGAACTCATCTGCCTCTCCTCTTTTAAGGGAGGCTTTTTTGTAAAAGAAAGTCTGAAAAGGGATGTCAGCTGTTGAGCGGCAAATCCCATAAAGGGTCTTGGCTAAAAAAGCATCAAACGGAGTAAGAACAAAGTATTTTATAATCCAGGCCATGGAAGTTAAAACAGAGCCGATGTTCAGAAACCAAACCCGATTGGAAATACTGTCTGAAATCCTGCCCATGTACAAAACAAACAGGGACCCTACTCCCAAAGCTAAAGTGGTAATCCCTCCCATGACTGTAAAACTAATAGCCAGAACAAACATAAAGATTGGCCACAAAATCTCTCTCACTCCAGCTTCCATTGAGGAAGAGGCAAAAGCTAAGGTTGCCCTCCAATTTTCTTTCTTAAAAAGCCGAGACCAAGCTTTCTTGTAAGAATCACTGTAAACAACATGGGTTTCCCGAGAAAGAAACATTGGGATAGAAGAGGCAAAGAGAACAATCAAGACGCTAATAAACAAAGCCTGGTAACCCGCCAATCCCAAGATAGCGCCCCCAATGGCCGGACTAAGAATAGTAGGGATGGAAAAAACAACGTTCATTTTGCCTACCGCTCTCCCTTGGTAGTCATTCTCTGAAAAGCGAATGAAATCTGTGTGAAAGGCAGGCCAAAACAAAGTCATACCAACAGCTTTCAAAACAATGGCTAAAGGTACGAACAAAAAGAATTTCCCAATAAGAAACAAAGACATATAGTAGGCCCAGAAGAAAACATGGCTAAAGAGAATGGAGTGCTTCAAACCAACTCTAGCCATGAATTTCGCTCCCCAGACAGCTAACAAACCATAAAGACCCTGAATTGCTCCAAAAAATAAAAGAGTGAGAGAAAGAGAATGGCCAAAGAAGTTATAGAGGTAGATTGGCTCAAAAATGACCACCATGCCCAGAGCCAGAGAACGAATGGCAACACTGGTAAAGAATTGATTGGCCTCTCTCTTTAAAAAGTATCTTAAAAAGTTAGTTGGGGGAAAGCTGATAAGTGGCATATTACTTTCTTAAAATCTTAAAACCCTGTCTTAGATCAATAACAGTGGAGGGTCCGGCTGGTTTTAAATTGCCAGCATCAACAACTGAATCAGGCTGATATTTTTGACCTTTAAACTCTTTCAGGACTTCTTTAATCTTTGTTGTCGGAGCTTTAGTTGAAATATTGGCTGAGGTGCCGGTCAAAGGAAGACTTATTTTCTTTAAAACCTTGCTGACTAAAGGATAATCTGGGATTCGCAGAGCAATACTCTTTTTATCTACCCCGTAGAGCTTTTCCCTTCTCTTCCGCCAGAAAACAAATGTCATCTTGCCAGGCCAAGCTATCTTTAAAAGCACTTCCTGGACTTTGTTTATCTCAGCCAATTCCTTTGCCTGCTTTAAATCTCTAACAAATATAGGTATTGGTTTTCTCTTATTTCTTTTTTTTATCTGAAAAATCCTATCAACTGCTTTCTTGTTGGTAGCTGCAGCAATCAAGCCATAAACTGTGTCAGTGGGGAAGATTAAGACCTTGCCCTCTTTGATTTCTTTGACAATCTGCCTCACAACTTTCCCGGAAACTCTTTTTGCTTTCAATATTTCCATATTGTTAAAGTATACCATTTAGCAAAAAGAATAAAAAAAGAGCTCCGACGCTATGGACGGAGCCGAGAGAAGTTTGTGGGGGCGCCCCGCACGAGGCGGGGCGCTCACCCCTTTTCTTCTTTTTGAGGGATTTACCCTCTTTGGGACCTTATGGCCCCAATTGGATCTGGCAGATGGGCTCTGCCGGGCCGTGCTTGCTTTAGGCCACGAACTCATCAACGAGCTCGTGGCCCTACTAAAGGCAGTTTGAGTTGATGAAGCAATTGCTTCCTCCTTCGAGGAAATGAAAGATCTAGAAAGGGGCAACCCTGCACCTCAACATACGAAAGGGGAACCCTTCCCCAAAGACCAAGGTTGCCCCCTTCAGCAAGAGAGGAATAAGGCTGGCTGCCCTAACCTCTTTATCACAGATTAGCAAAAGAGGGATTCTTGTCAATCCCTCTTTATTAGTACTTTTCCACAAGATTATTTATTTTCTTTTCTCACGCCTTCAAACTTAGTATAAAAAGCAGTGTTGTCTTCAAGATTTTCAAAAACTAAGCTGCCAGGACCAATCAAACAATCAGAGCCAATCAAAACTCCTGGCATGGTGCCCGAATGAATGCCAAAACGAGTATTATCTCCGACAATTACTCCCAAATAAGTAAGCCCGGTATCTACTTTTTCTCCTTTGACAACTGATTTAATGTTTCCCCTGTCAATTCTTCTGTTGGCCACAATAAAGCCTGCCCCAAAACGACAATTCTTTCCAATAACCGAGTCACCAAGGTAGCCAGAATGAAAGTGAGTGCCCTCTTGGACCAGAGAATTCTTAATCTCCATTAAAGCACCGGTGACAACATCTTTTTCCAAATTAACCGGCCCCCTCAAAACATTATTAGCCCCAATCTTACAATTATCTCCAATATAACAAGGGCCTAAAATCACGGTATTGGCCCCAATGACAACCTTCTCGCCAATATAAACATCCCCCTCCATCACCACATTTTCCCCAATCTTAGCTGTTTGGGAGATAGAGGGTTTAAAATTGTCTGAATCAAACATCATAGGTAATATCCCCAAGACTTCCCAGGGATACTTTAAAGAAGAAGGTTCTTTTTCTAAAACAACCAGTTTAGTTGCTTTTTCTTTAATATAATTATTAAGAGCATCAATAAAATCTTCTGGATGGTGTTCTTCAATCTTTTGATAATAATCAAAAAAATCAGGCTCTAAAAAGTAAGCTCCAACAACCTTAATGTCCGAAGGCTCTGCTCCGGCTTGAGGATTTTCAACAATTTCAACCACTCTCTCGCCTTCTGTCTTGAGGATTCCGTAATCATGGGGATGAGAAGTTTTTCTACCCACCAAAACTGCTTTGGGTTTTTCTCCTTTATATTTCTCTAAAACCTTATCGATAATTTCTTTAGCATTAATCTTGTAAGGCCAAACAACGAGAAAGGGTTCTTTGATCAGGTCTTTGGCCAAAGAGAGAGCATTCCCTGTTCCCAAGGCTTTTTCCTGGGTAAGGTGGCTAATCGAAGGAAACTCTTCCTTCAAAGAAGAATTTGGTCCAACTACCAGAACAACATCTTTGATCCCTGCCTCTTCTAAGCTTTGAATAGTCCAGCTAACCAAAGATTTTCCCAATACCTTAATTTGGGATTTGTGTCTTTGGTTTAAGGGCCAAAATCTTGAGCTTTCTCCCGCGGCTAAAATTAGAGCTTGCATAGGTTAAAGATTTCTTTTATAAGGTCAGCTCCGCCAAAATCCTTGCCTTTTTTCCTTAATAAGTCCTTGCCAACAAACTTTGGCTTTCTGAGGTTCTTATTGACCTTTACCTGGCCCACAATCACAATTGAGGGGTTATCTCTTTTGTATTCCTCCATTAACCTTTTATCAATAGTTTTAATATTATAGAGAACGAAGTCAAGGGAAAAACCCATATATTTTTCCACTTCTCTAACGAAATCTAGAACTGAAAAGTTATTGGTTTCTCCAAGTTTAGCTAGGGCATTGCAGATTAAAACTTTCTTGGCTTTTGTTTTTCTAAAAGCCTCCTTCATTCCTTCTGGCAAGAGGCAAGGAATAGTACTGGAATAAAGATCGCCTGGGCCTAAAGTGATTAAATCTGCCTCAACTATTGCTTTTTTAACCTTTGGATAAACTTTGGCTTTAGGTTTGAGAAAGACTTTTTTAATCTTTAATTTCGGGTTGTGCCTTTTGGGAACGTCTATTTCGTCCTCCCCCTCAATAGTCTTCCCGTTCTCCAGTTCCGCCATCAGTTGGACCTTTTGAAGGGTAGCAGGTAAAGCCTTGTGTTTTTTTACTTCCAAAAAGTCATGGGTTACTTTCAAGGCTTTTTCAAAGTCTCCTAAAACATATTCTGCCAAAGATATAAAAACAGTCCCAAAGCGATGGCCGGCATGACCTCCAGGAAACTTTTCTTTACCAAATCTTGAATAAAAAAGATCCTTTTTCCATTTAGAGGCAGAAGAGAGACCGACTAAGTGCCGGCTAATGTCCCCTGCCGGCAAAACATTGAGCTCTTTTCTCAAATAACCTGTCGAGCCTCCGCTCTCTGTCATTGAAGTGATACTGGTAATTTGAACAGGGTATTTCTTTAAAGGTTCCAATAAAACCTTGGGAACTAGATTCCCGCCCCCAAAACAAACAACTTTTCTAACTCTTTTTGACATAAAGACTGTTTTATTGTAGAGTAAAAAAGTGAAGGATGCAAGCCCCGTTAGAAATTTTAAATAGCGGGGTATTTCAGTAAAATCTATGAATCAAAAATTTCTAACGGGGCAAGGTAAGTTTTTAATAAAGGGCGGCGTTCCCCTTCAGGGAGAAGTCGAAATTTCGGGTTACAAAAACTCAGCTGGCGCCGTTTTGGCAGCTGTTTTGCTTGCCAAAGAACCCTCCATTATTGATAACCTGCCAAAAGTAACTGATGTCTTGGACCAAATTGAGATTTTAAAATCTTTGGGGGTGGAAGTTGAATGGCTGGGAGAAAGAAAAGTTAAAATCAATCCAGCTAATATTAACCCAGAAAACATTCCAACTAACCTCTTTGAGAAAATGAGGGTTTCGATTCTCTTAATAGGCCCTCTTTTAGCTAGATTCAAAAAACTCAAAATCCCTCATCCAGGAGGTGACGAAATAGGGCTGAGACCTATTTCTACCCACCTCCAGGCTTTAAAAGACTTTGGTGTTCAGGTAGAAGAAAAACAAGGTTTTTATTATCTTGAAACCCCAGAAGCCTTGGAAGGAAAAAGAATTGTCTTAAAAGAGTTCTCAGTAACAGCTACCGAAATCTTAATGATGTTAGCTGCTTTATCTAAGGGAAAGACAAAGATTGAAATGGCAGCAGCTGAACCCCAAGTTCAGGATTTAGGAAAGTTTTTAGAGAAAATGGGGCTCAACATTCAAGGGATAGGCACCCATACAATCTCAATTGAGGGAAAAGAAACTTTAAGTGGAGCAGAATTTACTATCTCACCTGATCTTTTGGAGGCTGGCACTTTCTTAATTGCTCTGGCAGCTACCGGGGGTCAGGGAACAATCAAGGGGGTAAATAGTGAACACTTAATAATGTTTCTAGAAAAAATGAAGGAGATTGGAGTCAATTTTGAAATTTCTAACAATGAAATTTTAGTAAAACCTTCAACAGAATTCAAAAGCACAAAAATCCAAGTTCTCCCCTATCCTGGCTTCCCAACTGATCTCCAACCTCAAACCTCCGTTCTCTTAACCCAAGCTCAAGGTAAAAGTTTAATTCATGAGCCTCTCTACGAAAACAGATTCCAATATCTCCAAGAGTTAAGAAAAATGGGGGCTGACATTGAAATCACTGACCCTCACCGAGCTCTAATCTTTGGTAAAACAGAATTAATTGGTAAGAAACTAAACGCCTTAGATATTAGATCAGGGACAGCTCTTATTCTGGCGGGTCTCGCCGCCAAAGGCAAAACTTTAATTGAAAACATCTCTCACATAGAGAGAGGTCACGAAAAGATAGAAGAAAAACTTAGAAAGCTTGGCGCCCAAATTCAAAAAGTCTAACCTTTAGCCAACCTAAAGGTTTTGAGGTTTAGTTCCAAATACTTCTTTGGAATTATTTTTTTAATCGCTTGAGAAATTGAACTAGGTTTTAAAGGAATTAACCCTTGAAAAGCAGCTAAACTTATCAAATAAACTCCGGCTATCACATCTGTTCCTAGCTTTTCCCGGCAAATCTTGGCAGCTGGAACCGAATGAATATTTTTATTTATTTTCCTTAAAGTTTTTAAAATTTCTTCTGAAGACGGGGATTTCTCCAAAGGTATAGGAATTATTTGTTCATTAACCAAAAAGTTTGTTCTCTTGTTGGCAAAAGCTGTTGATCTTGCAGCTTCTTGCAATTCCAATCCTAAGATTAAGTCTGCTCCGCCTAAAGAAATCAAAGGTGAATAAATTTTTTTGCCGAATCTAAGGTGTACCTCAACCGAGCCTCCCCGTTGAGAAAGACCGTGCAGTTCTGAACTTCTTATATCATATCCTTCCGATAAAGCGGCTCGGGCAACAATTTGTAATAGGGTAATTAAACCCTGACCGCCTATTCCAACGATAACCATATTAAATTGTTCTACCCCGTTAGAAATTTGGTTTTTTATTCTCTTCATAGTAATTGATTTCATTGACCCCATTAATCCGGTAATTTCTAACGGGGTCTAATTTCTTAGCCATTATTTTTTAGAAACAAATATACAAGGACGACGGGCAATAATTACTGAAACGTCGGGCTTCCCCATAAATTCTTTGATCGTTTTAACAAATTCTTCCTGATTTATGGGATCAAGCACCTTAACGTTTCTTACGCCGCAGCCCCGAACAACGTTTTCTATCTTTATTCCATTGGGCACAGCCGGAGCTCCGGGATGGGGCTGGTGTCCGGTCATGGCGGTTGTTTCGTTCTCCAGAATGATGATTAAAGGATTGGACTTATTGAAAACCGTATTGATTAAAGCCGGAATTCCGGCATGAAAGAAAGACGAATCGCCGACAAAAGTGATTATTTTCTGGCCAGTGGCTTTTTTAATACCGTGGGCGATTCCAGCCGAGGAGCCCATGCAGGAAAGATAATCCTGTAATTTGACCGGCGGGTTGCCAAAAAGCATGTAGCAGCCGATTTCGCCACCAAAGATAACCTTGTTCGTGTCAACCGCCTTCTTTATGGCTGAAATAACCAGCCAGTAAGGACAACCGGGACAGAGCTGTGGGAGCCTTTTGGGAATTTTTAATTTTAAATTTTCAATTTTTAATGAATTTTCAATTTTCAATTTACAATTAGTGAATTTAGCGAGAACCGCAGTGACAATTTCGGGTTTTAATTCTCCAACTTCAGGTATCAGTTCTTTTCCAATAATCTTTAAATTACAATTTGCTTCTTTTGCTAACCTTTCAACTTCTTTTTCCAAATAAGGTTCTAATTCTTCAACAATTAAAACCTTCTTAAGTTTTTTAATAAAGTCTTTAATCCTCTTTTCTGGAAAGGGATAGAAAAAGTCTAATTTCAAAACTGGCAAATCTAATTTAAGTTCTTGAAGGGCTTCTTTGACGTACAAATAAGAAATTCCCGAGGTAATAATACCGGCTGAACCCGGTTTAGCTAAACTCGGTTTAGCAAGAGCTTCAGAAAAACTCTGGATTTTCTCTATCTTTTCTAAAAGTTCTTTTTTCATTTCAAGAACTCTGGGAGGTAAAGTAACAAACCTTCTGGTATCCTTAATAAAATTCCCTCTTCCTTTCGGTTTTTTAATTTTTTCTAACTTAACGACTCCGGTTTGATGAGCCACTCTAGTAGTAGTTCTAATAATAACTGGGGTCTTAAATCTTTCTGACAATCTAAAACCGAGCCTTACAAAGTCCTTGCACTCTTGAGGAGTAGAAGGCTCAAGAATAGGAACATGAGCCAGTTCAGCTAGACCCCGACTATTCTCTTCTGATTGAGCTGAACTATGGCAGGAAGGGTCGTCTGCTACCACAATAACAGTCGGGCCTTTAGTCCCAGTGTAAGCAAAAGGCAAAAGAGCATCCAAGGCGACATTCAAACCAAAGTTCTTCATCGCCACCAAGGTTTTTAAACCAGAAAAGGAGGCGCCAACACCTGCCTCTAAAGCTACTTTTTCATTAGTTGAGAATTCAAAATAAACTCCAGCTTTTTTGGAGATCTTATAAAAAGTGTTGCCAATTTCAGAAGCTGGCGTGCCAGGATAAGTAGAAACAAATTGGACGCCTTCTTCTAAGGCGCCTCTGACTATTGCTTCGTTCCCCAAGAGTAATATCTTCTTGCCTCCTTTTTGAGTTAATATTTCTTCCATCTCTTATTTATTTTACTCAATTAATAGCAATTTTACAAGCCTTAAAGTCACGGGCAAACCTTAACCCTTTACTGGTAATCTTTCCTTTTTCTGCGATAAAATCATTATTATTCAACCAAATCCTTACCCAATCGACTGGTTTATAATTCTTTATCAAGGATTGAACAGCACCGACCGTTTTAAATCGCTCAAGAAATGCTTTTCGTCTTTTGGGGTATAAAATAAAAATCTTATCCTTCAAAAGATGAAAATTCTTTATTAGTGTAAGAGAGCCAACCCTTAAAGTATATTTATTTTCACCTTCCTTGAGAATCTTAAATTTTATTTGAGCTACTTTAAAAACATTTTCTATAATGGGGACATCCTTTTTATTAAGAGAAATTGTTATATGTCCTCGTTTTTTGGACGGGACACAGCCATCGCCCTCCAAAACCCCACAAATAAAGTCTATGGCTAATTTTTTGTTCTTATTTGTTAAAATTTCCTTTATTAAAAATTCTAATAAAATATTATAGATATTTAACAGTAGTTGTCTAGATTCTCTTATAACAAGAGTTCCGTATTGATTTCTTTTAAAAGTGAATTTTCCGATTGATTTTCTTATTCTAAATTTATATACATTTAGCCCAACTCTATCTTTCCACACTTTGGCTAATTTCCTCTTAAGTTTATCTTTATCACTATTCTCAATATCCGTGTAGGAAAGTATTAATTCTGGTTTTGAATCTTTAATTATTGAATTGTGCATTTCTAAATAATATCTTGCCTGCTCAAAAGTTGATGCACAAATTGCCCAATTGTTTCCCTTCTTAGTTCCGTCTGCAAAGTATGCTCCCAAATAAAATGCTATGTTAGAATAATTTAAGTTTGTATGAATAATTGCCGGAACTTTGTTTCCCTTAAAAATGATCGCCGAATTCTCTTGAATAAATGTGTAGTGCATTCGCCTCAGAAGTCTTTCTATTGGGGCACTTAATTTTACCGTTCTGCTTCTCTGCTGCCCTTTTTCAATTTGAAATAGAAGTTCCTCCCCATAAAAATTTCTGTCAAAAATGCAAGTATATTCTTTTTGTTTTCTTTGTCTTCTAATGGTAACGTGTATTTTTGAATATTTTTCTTTAATAACTTTATTTTCTTTTATGGCTTTTATTAAAATTATATCATTTTGTTTAATTATTTGTTTTTGGACAATATCCTGAGGAATGTATACTCTGCCATCGAAACCTACAGAAGCATAAAATCCATTTAGCTTTTTTACTTCAATTTTAACCTCTTTACCCAATAAATCATTTTTACTTACAATATGTTGAGGAATATATATTCCCAATCTATGAGAATAGAATATTATCTTAGAGAAAAAAGAAACCTCTTCCGATAATTTAATACGCACCCAGTCATTTAACCTAAACAAACATATTTTATCTTTTGGGATATAAAAAAAGCCTGTACCGCGTCCGTTTCCTCTTCTTATAACTGAAATAAAATTAATTTTCATAAACCATTTTCCTTGTCTCATTTAATTATACCCTAATAAAAAGAGGTGAAAAACCTCTTTCGCATAATTTTTGTATTTTTACTCTACACTAACCGCCTTAGCTAAATTCCTAGGTTTGTCCACATCACAACCGCGTAAAACCCCAACATGATAGGCAAAAAGCTGAAGTGGGATAACGCTCAAAATGGGAGTAAGCATCTCAAGGGTTTTGGGAATATAAATTATGTCTTCTGCAACCCTTTTAATATCCTCGTTCCCCTCTGTGGCTAAAGCTAAAATTGGTCCTTTTCTCGCTTTCACTTCTTCCGCATTGGTAATCACTTTCTCATACACGCTGTCTGAGGGAGCAATAACAAAAGTGGGGAAGTTCTCATCTATCAAAGCTAAAGGACCGTGCTTCATTTCTCCTGCTCCGTATCCTTCAGCATGCAAATAAGAGATTTCTTTGAGTTTTAAAGCTCCTTCCAAAGCAATGGGATAATTGTATTTTCTGCCCAGGTATAAAAAGTTTTTGTAATCTTTGTATTTTGCAGCTAATGTCTTGATTCTTTCATTTTGTTCCAGAGTCTTTTGAGCTAATTCAGGAATTCGACTAAGCTCTTTGGCTATTCTTTGACCCATAACCAAAGAAAGCTGGCGCTGTCTTCCCAAATACAAAGCCAAAAGAGCAAGAACAGTCAATTGGGAAGTAAAAGCTTTGGTTGAAGCCACTCCAATTTCGGAGCCGGCATGGTTGTAAACGCCAGCATCTGTCTCCCGGGCTTGGGAAGAACCTACGACATTAGTAATGCCAATTGTTAACATCCCTTTATTCTTCATCTCCCGCAGCGCGGCTAAGGTGTCTGCTGTTTCTCCTGACTGGGAGATGGCTAAAATCAAAGTGTCTTTGTCCAAAACCGGCTTTCTATAACGGAACTCTGAACCAAAATCTACTTCTGTGGGAATGCCGGCATATTCTTCTAGCATATACTCACCCACCAGACCTGCATAATAAGCTGTGCCGCAGGCAACAATGTTTATTTTTTTAATATTCCTTAATTTATCATGAACAAAGGTTAAGCCTCCCAATCTTGCTTTGCCTTCTTCCAAAATAATCCTCCCGCGCAAAGAGTTCATAATGCTTTCCGGCTGCTCCATTATTTCTTTTAACATAAAGTGGGGATAGTCTCCTTTCTGGGCGTCTTCCAATGTCCAGTCTATTTCTTCCGTCTCGGGTGTTATTTTTCCCCCTCCCAAGCTCATAATTTTGAAGTCTTCCGGGGAAAGAACGGCCAATTCTCCTTCATCCAAATAAATTACTTTATTAGTATGGGCGATAACGGCTGAGGGATCGGAGGCTACCAAGTATTCATTGTCGCCCACTCCAACCAACAGAGGACTGGAAAGACGGACGGCAACTATTTTTTGAGGGTCGTTCTTGGAAATAACAGCCAGTCCATAGGTTCCTTTTAAAAGCTTTGTCGCCCTTCTGACAGCTTCTTCAAGATTGCCCTGAAAGAACTTTTCAACAAGGTGGGCGATGACTTCGGTATCGGTTTCAGAAGAAAACTTGTGGCCCTCTTTCTCTAGGTTCTCCTTTAGGGTACGGTAGTTTTCAATAATGCCGTTGTGGACTAGCCAAATGTTTCCCCGGCAATCTGATTGAGGATGGGCATTGGCTTCTGTTACCTCACCAGTCGTTGCCCATCTCACGTGTCCTAGCCCTAAAAGTCCTTCGGGGGCTTGGCTCCTCAGTTTACTCTCCAAATTCTCTAGTTTTCCTACCGCCTTAACGCAGATTATCTCCTTCCCGTCAAATAAAGCCAAACCGCTAGAATCATATCCGCGATAGCTTTCTCGACGAAGGCCCTCAGTTAGAATCGGAGTCGCGTTTCTTTTACCTATGTATCCTATTATCCCACACATAAATTAAATTTATTCATTAACTTTATTTTAGGCTTCCTCTCGATAAGAAACTCAAGCCTTTTATTTTTTTCTTTTGAAGAAAATCCTATATATTTAGAAAACTTATCAAAGGATGCGTAATTATTCAAGGAAATAAGATAAACGTCTTTCCAGTTGGGCTCCCTTCGTTTTATCAGGTGAGAAGTTAATGGTATCCCGAGTTTAGAAATGAGAGCTGGAAGGATTTCCCCTATTTCTCTATTGGTTATCCCAAGCCTTATTTGCCTTGATTGAATTGCGACAAATCCTTCGGCATCAAAAAGGCCCCGGAGAAAGGCAGTCAACTTTTTCTGAGGGAGTTGATTTACTTCTTCTAAAAACTCTTTTTTTCTGGAAACTATATTTTCTTGGAACCATTTTCTTAAATAAAGGCTGTTCACTTCGAGGAGATAAGCTATGGTCCCTTTCTGCGGGACAACCCTTCCTTCAATATTAAAGGTTTTTCTAATCAGTCGTTGATAAACATTAAGCACTTCTTTGTCTGAGTCCTTAAACCTTATTGATCTTTTCTGCAAATTTCCATCGCCTAAAAAATAACCAATAATCTGCATCAGTTCTGGCGAACTTATATTGGGCAAGCTTATAAAATTTCCCTGAGTCGTATTAACAGGAAAGAAACTTCCAGAAGGAAAGATGACGCCAAACAATGGCAATATCTTTTGGAGCTGATCTTCTCTAAAATTACGGTCGTTCCTAACAAAATGTTCAGCATAACTCTCGCTGACTCCGGTTAAAGACGCTATCCGAGAACTTGATAAATTTTCTTTAACCGCTTTGGATTTTATCAATTGACCCATTCTGTCCGCCATTCGGAAATATCTTTTTATAAATATCTCTTTAAATTTCATTAGACATAACAATATTGATTAACTTCTCTGGCACAAAGATTACCTTTTTAACTTCTTTGCCAGCTATCCAATTTTGTATCTTTTTTTGAGAAATTGCAAGCTTTTTTGCTTTTTCTTCTGAAATACCAACTGCCACCTCAATTTTGTCTCGAACCTTGCCATTGACTTGAATAACCAAAGTAATCATCTCTGCTTTTGTCAGTTTGGGGTCATGCTTTGGCCACTTTTCCAGAAAGATGCTTTCTTGGTGGCCCAATCCCTGCCAAAGCTCCTCTGTTAAATGGGGAGCAAAAGGAGCTAACAATAAAAGAAACCTTTCAATCGTGTCCTTGCCTACCTGGCTGGTATCTTCCAAAGCTAAATTAACAAACTCCATGAAAGCTGCGACAGCCGTATTGAATTTTGTAGTCTCTATGTCTTCCGCCACTTTTTTATTTAACTTGTGCAAAGCTCTTGCAACATTAGAACTCGTTTTCCCTTCAGCCGTCTTGACCAAGTGCCAAACTTTTTCCAAAAAGCGATACACGCCCTTGACTCCCTGAGCACTCCAAGAAATAGCCTGGCCAAAGGGACCCATAAACATCTCATAAATCCTCAAGGTATCAGCTCCATATTCAGCCACAATATCATCTGGATTTATGACGTTGCCAAAGGACTTTGACATTTTCCTGCCGTCCTCTGCCAAAACCATACCGTGGGAAGTTCTTTTTTGGTAGGGCTCTGGGGCAGGAGCTACTTTAATGTCATAAAGGAACTTGTAAATAAACCTGGAGTACAATAAGTGCAAGGTGGTGTGTTCCATGCCGCCATTGTACCAATCAACCGGCAGCCAATATTTTAACTTCTTTTTATCTGCCAGCTCTTTATTATTTCCAGGATCGCAGTATCTCATAAAATACCAGTTAGACCCTGCCCAGTTTGGCATAGTATCTGTTTCTCTCTTTGCCCCACCCTTACATTTTGGGCATTTAACATTGACCCAATCAGAAACAGCGGCCAGAGGTGATTCTCCTGTACCTGTGGGCTGGTATTTCTCTACGTAGGGAAGTTTAACTGGTAAGTCTTTTTCTGGCACTGGCACCAGACCACACTTTGAACAGTGGATAATAGGAATGGGCTCTCCCCAATAGTGCTGGCGGGAAAAAACCCAGTCTCTCAATTTATACTGAACCATCTCTTTCCCCAGTTTCTTCTTCTCCAGCCACTTGGTGATCTTTTCAATCGCTTCTTTGGAAGATAAGCCATTAAACTCTCCGGAATTAACTAGCTTTCCATAATCAACAAAGGGATCTTTTTTAATGTCTCCTCCAGCTACAACCTTTCTGATTTCCAAACCATACTTTTTGGCAAAGTCATAGTCTCTATGATCGTGAGCAGGAACCACCATTACTGCCCCTCCTCCGTAAGAAGCCAGCACATAATCTCCAATCCAGATAGGAACCTTTTCTTGATTTCCAGGATTTAGACAATAGGAGCCCGTGAAAACTCCTGTTTTTTCTTTCTCTAATTTCTCCCTCTCAAAATCACTTTTTCTTTTGGCTTCTCTAATGTATTTTTCTACTTTTTCTTTGTTATCTTTAGTAGTCGAAGAAGATAAATCTTCTTCTTCACCCTTCGCTGTGGCTCGGGTAATTAATGTTTCGGCTAAAGGATGCTCCGGAGCTAAAACCACAGCAGTTGTCCCAAAAAGAGTATCAATTCTAGTGGTAAAGACAGATATTTTCTCTTTTGAGCCTTCAACCTGAAAATCCACTTCTGTTCCACAGCTCTTGCCTATCCAGTTAACTTGCTGAGCTTTAATCTTGTCTAAATAATTAACTTTTCCCAAGTCTTCCAGAAGTCTGTCAGCATACTTTGTAATCTTTAACATCCATTGTTTTAAAACCTTTTTCTCAACTGGCGTCCCACATCTTTCACAAGCACCTCCTAGTACTTCTTCGTTCGCCAAACCTATTTTGCAAGAAGGGCACCAGTTAACGGGGATTTCAGCTTGATAGGCCAGACCTTTTTCAAAGAGCTTCAAGAATATCCATTGGGTCCATTTGTAGTATCTAGGATTGGTTGTATTAACCTCCCTTGACCAATCAAAAGAAAGACCCAAGCTCTTTAATTGCCTTTTAAAAGTCTCTATGTTTTTCTCAGTGGCTAGCTGAGGGTGAATACCGGTTCGAATGGCATAGTTTTCTGTTGGGAGGCCGAAAGCATCCCAGCCAATAGGATATAAAACATTAAATCCCTCCATCCTTTTTTTTCTGGCCACTGCATCCAAGGCAGAATAAGATCTCACGTGACCAACGTGAAGACCATCTCCCGAAGGATAGGGAAATTCAATTAAAATGTAGAGCTTTTTCTTCTTTGAGAAATCTTCAGCCTGAAAAAAACTATTCTCTTCCCAGTATTTCTGCCATTTGGGCTCTATTTGGCGATGAAGTTTGCCTTCTCCGAAGTTTGCCTTCATCTTCACCCTTCGCTCGGCTTCGCCTCGCTCGGGTGTTTGAGAATTGTAATTAGAGTTTGGCATTTTTCAAAACTTCTTTGCACGAACATTTTCTTTTCTCTGGTATTTTGGGAATAGTCTCTTTTAAGAGTTGAGAGATCTTCTTTGTGTTTTGAGCCATTATTGTTTTTACTTCTTTGGCCGAAACTGGATTTTCCTGCCAAACATCAAAATCAGTAATCATGGCCAAGGACAAATAACACATTTCAGCTTCCCTAGCCAATATCACTTCCGGCACTAAGGTCATACCAATAATGTCAGCGAAATTCTTAAAAAATCTTGATTCAGCCCGAGTAGAAAACCTAGGGCCCTCAATGCAAAAATAGGTTCCTGTCGGATGCACCGGGATTTCTTTCTTTTTTGCTTCCCTAGAAAATAAATTTCTTAACTCCGGGCAAAAAGGGTCAGCTAAAGAAACATGAACCGCCCCTTTATTATAAAACGTGTAATCTCTTTTTTTAGTGAAATCAATAAATTGGTCGCAAATGACAATGTCTCCTGGTTTGAAGTTTTTCTTCAGAGAGCCTACCGCACAAATGCCAATGATTCTTTCTATTCCTAATTTCTTCAAAGCCCAAAGATTGGCTTTTTGAGGAACCCGGTGAGGAGGAAATTGATGTCGCTTGCCGTGTCTGGCCAGAAAAGCAACTCTCTTCCCCAAAAACTTCCCTATTTCAATGGGAGCAGAAGGATAACCAAAGGGAGTTCTTAGCTTAACTTCTCTCTCTTTCTTAAAAATGCCAGGATCATAAAATCCGCTTCCACCAATAATAGCTATTCTAGGATTAGATTTTGAATAGTTTTTTGGCATTTTCTGTGGTTATTTTAGATACCTCTTCATAGCTAATTTTCTTTATTTTGGCAAGTCTCTCTGCCACGTATTTAACATAAAGAGGTTCGTTTCTCCCTGATTTTGGAGGTGGGGTTAAATAAGGGGAGTCAGTTTCAATTAAAATTTTATCTAAAGGAGTTTCTTTAATATTTTTTTCAAAATCAATTCCCTCAATGGATTTGAAAATTATTCCGTTAAACCCAATAAAAAACCCGAAGTCTAGATATTTTTGGAGTTCTTCTAGGTTCCCTACAAAACCATGAGCCACTGCTTTTTTGGGTAAAATTTCTGAATTTTCTAAAAGAATTCTAATCAAATCTTGATGAGCCATTCGACAGTGAAAAATTACTGGTAAGTTTAACTCTTTGGCTAAATTTAATTGTTTTAAAAGCAGATCTTTCTGTTTTTGCTTAAAGAGCTCTTTCTTTTTAGAGGTTTTGGGTCGCCAATAATAATCCAAACCAATTTCGCCAATTGCCACTACTTTTGATTCAGCTTGCCCTGAGCCTGTCGAACTGGCCAATTCTTTATATTTTTCATAATCAAATTCTTCTTCTCTTGTTTTAATCTCAATTTCTTCGGTATCATTTTTTATTTTCACCAATCCGGTTTCTAAATGAATCGGGTGAAGGCCGACAGCGGCAAAAACTCCTTGGGGAAATTCTTGAGTAATCTCCACCGCTTTTTTGCTGGTTTGATAATTAGTGCCAACATTTATCATCCAGACATCATTATCCAAACAACGTTGAATTACCTCATCAACATCTTTCTTGTAAGCTGCAAAATTCAAATGAGCGTGGCTGTCTATTAACATTAAACTCTTGGGAATAAAGGTTTACTTTTTATACTTTTTATTTGTTTTAATATTTTTTCTGAAGTTTCTGGCAAAAAGGGTTTTAAGAGCCCAGCTATTTCTACTAAGGCAAATAATAAATTGCCAATTACCCCTTTTTGTTTCTCTTTATCCTGAGCTGAGCCGAAGGACCAGGGTTTTTCTCTCTCAATGTATTTATCACAAAAACTAATCAGCTCCCAAATTGGGACCAAGGCTTCACTAAACTTGAAATCATTTAAAGCTTCCTTGTATTTTTTCTTTGTTTTTTTAATAACTAAACCGAGTTTAGCTTCGGTTAAACTCGGTTTAACCGAAGCTCTGGAGGCAAGCGTTATTACTCGAGCAACAAGATTGCCAAGGCCTTTAGCCAAATCTGCATTATATCTATCCTCAAACTTCTCATAGGTAAAGTCCCCATCCTCTGTAGAAGGTAGTTCTCTTAAAAGAAAATAACGAACAGCATCAACTCCGTATTTTTCAACCAGCTCAAAGGGGTCTACCACATTACCCAAGCTTTTTGACATCTTCTGGTCCCCAAAGGTGATAAATCCGTGAACTAAAATGGTTTTTGGCAAGGGCAGTTTTAATGATAGAAGGAGGGCTGGCCAAAGTAAAATATGAAAGCGAAATATATCTTTGCCCACACAATGAACATCGGCTGGCCAAAACTTCTGGAAGTTAGTCCCATTCTCCGCATAATTTAGAGCTGAAATATAGTTAATTAAAGCCTCCAGCCAGATGTAAATAATTTGACTGTCATCGTCAGGCACTGGCACGCCCCATTGTAAATTCTCTTTTGACCGAGAACAGCTGATATCTTCTATTCTTTTTGTAATAAAGCTTAAAATCTCATTTTTTCTAGCTTCAGGAAATATCTTTATCTTTTCTTTTTTAATTATTTCTTCAATCTCTTTTTGGTATTTTGAAAGTCGGAAAAAATAATTCTCTTCTTCTATCAGTTCTGGCTTCTTTTGGTGGTTGGGGCATTTTCCATCAACTAAGTCTTTTTCTTTAATAAAGGCCTCGCATCCCACACAATAAAAACCCTTGTACTTCTTTTTGTAAACATCGCCATTATCTTTTAACTTAAGCCAAACTTTCTGAACGGTTGGCCAATGCCGTTTTTGATCAGTGGTTCTAATAAAATCGTCATTTGACAAATCAAGTGTTTTTGTTAAATCTTTAAATTTTGCGGCTATATCATCAACAAACTCTTGGGGAGTTTTACCTACTTTTTTTGCAGCTTGAGCATTTTTCAAACCATTCTCATCTGTCCCTGTTAAAAAAAACACTTTCTCACCCAAAATTCGGTGATAGCGCGCTAAAACATCTGCCTGAATCACTTCCAAAGCAAAACCTATGTGGGGAAAGGCATTAGTATAAGCTATACTGCTTGTGATGTAAAACTTTTTCTTTGGCATAAATAAAAAGGAGTTAAACTCCTTTATTTTAACACATCTTTTAGCTAAATTAAAGCTTACTTTTGGCTCCCAACTACTACTACAAATTCTCCTTTAATTTTATCTTTTTTGATCTTTTCTATTACTTCCTCAATCTTTCCCCGATAAACCGTCTCAAACATCTTAGTTAATTCCCGGCAGACCACTAAAACTAAGCCGGGCTTAGTTTCGCTCAATTCAGTTAGGGTTTTAATTATTCTATAGGGAGACTCATAAAAAATAACAGGGCGCTTTGAATTAACTACTTCTTCAAGGAACCTCTTTCTTTTTTTCTTAACGGGCGGGAAACCTAAAAAGAGAAATTCGTCCATTGGGAAGCCTGAAATACTGGCAGCTGTTATCAAGGCTGAAGGCCCCGGTATAGGCACTATCTTGATTTGAGAACCAAAGGTCTCAACCACCTTCTCAATTAAGAAGCCTCCTGGGTCAGAAATGCCAGGAGTGCCGGCATCAGAAACCAAAGCTAAATCTTTCCCTTCTCTCAACAATCCTAAAATATAATCTATTTTCTTTAACCTGCTGTGTTGGTGGTAAGAAAGAAGAGGCGTTTTTATTTTATAGCGGTCTAATAATCTCTGGGTCACTCTGGTATCCTCTGCCAAAATTAAATCAACCTCCTTTAAGGTGTCTGATGCTCGGAGGCTGAGGTCGTGGAGATTACCAATTGGGGTAGATACAATAAAAAGACTCATTATAAAACCACCGCTTTCTCTTGCTTTCTCTTTTGTAAAAAGTCTCGCAAGAACTCAAACAAGATGCCAGCCAGAGGTATCGCCAAAACAGCTCCTAAAATGCCAAGGAGTTTGGCTCCTAGAGCCAGAGATATTAAAACCAAGACTGGAGGAATACCAACAAATCTCTTAGTTAAAATAGGAGAAAGAATGTTTCCCTCTATCTGTTGGATGAGAATAAAGGCTATTAGAACAAAGAAGGCTTTTAACCAAGAGTCCAAAGCCACAAAAACAAAAGCTATGGCTCCGACAATTATCGGGCCCAAAACAGGAACAAAATCAAAGACACCGGCTAAAAGAGCCAAAGAAAAAGCGTAGTTTACGTTAAAGAGCCTCAAGGTGATGAAGACTGCCAAACCAACAAGAAAACAAGTTAAAATCCTACTGCCAAACCAGCCTGCTACTCTGGTCTGAGACCTGATCCAGAGGGAAAGAATATAGGATTCATATCTTTTAGGAGAAAGAAGAGCAATAACTCTTTCTACTCCCTTTTCTTCCAAAGAAAGGAAAAGGGCAATAGCTAAAACAAAGATGGTTGAACCTATTCCGCCAAAAAAGATAGCCAAAGCATTAAAAATGTCAGAAGAAGCTCTCTGGAGCGTCTCTCCCAAAGCCTGAGTAAAGCTTTCCATGCTTTCAAAAGCTTCTACTCCCAGGCCCCGCAAAGGAGGAGCTATCTTTCCAAAATACTGAGGGAAAAGTTGAGAAAACTGCCTAATCTCATTAACAAACATGGGGGCGGTAGCATAAATCAAGATTCCCAGAAGACCAAAAATAGCAACATAAATGAAAATAACGGCCAATACCCTCGGAACCCTTAGCCTCTGCAAGAAAGTTACTCCAGGATTAAACAAGATGGAAATGATTAAAGCAAAAATAAACCAAACTAAAATATCTCTGACCAGATAAATAATGTAGAAACAAAGCAAAGCAAAAGAAACCTTCAATATTGTGCTCCAAGAAATGTCTAAAACTCTGTCTCCATTCATCGAGTTTTCATTCTTTGATATTAATTAATATATGTGAAAACGAAGATAAAGATGAATCTAAAGATTCATCGCCTAAACCCTTAATATCTTTTCAAACCTTGTTTTCTCTTTGAACGGCCCAATTAAAGCCAAGTTCAGCTTTTCTGGCTTAAAAATATCTTTTCCTACTTTTAGAATATCATCTGGAGAAACTTTATCAATTTCTGCCAAAACCTCCTTTAGGGTCTTGATTCTTTTTTCAAGCAATTCTTGGCTGGCGTAAAAAGAAGCTCTGGCATCAGACGGCTCAAACAATAAAGCCAGCTTCCCTTTGAGATTGTCTTTAGCTTTCTTTAATTCTAAACCAGAAACTTTTCTTTGAGAAATTATCTTATATTGTTTCAAAATAGCAGAAATTGCTTTTCCCACTCTCATATTATCTACCCCAGCCCGCGTCAGAAGGAATCCTGTTTCTGGATTACTATCAACTTCAGTATTAATATAGTAGGCTAAACCCATTTTTTCTCTTATTTCAACAAATAAACGAGAGCTCATCATCCCTCCAAGAATGACTGCCAAAACATCTTGAACATATCTTTGAGGATGAAAGATGTTGTAAGCCCTAACCCCAAAACAGATATGGGATTGGTCTGTTTTCCTTTCTTCCAAAATAACTTCTGGTCTCTCTTGGCTCTCAATTACTTTGGGTTTGGCCTGGGCAACGCCTTTTTTAACCTTAGCGAAATATTTTCTAGCCAGCCTTATTACTTTCTTTTGGTCAACATTACCTGCCACAGATAAAATAGTGTTTCCTGGCACATATTGCTTTCTTCTATAATCTAACAAAGTCTTTTTACTAATGGCGCTAACGCTTTCTTTCGTGCCAGCTACATCCCAGCCGGCTGGCTGGTCCCCGTAAAGGAGCTTTGGCCACAAGACCTCCCCAATATAGCTCATCGGGTGGTCATAAATCATGTTAATCTCCTCAACAATTACCCCTTTCTCTTTTTTAATCTCTTTCTCTGGCAAAAGACTGTTCAAGAAAATGTCAGAAACCCAGTCAAAGGCTAATTCAAACTGAGAAGCTTCTACTTTGGCAAAGTAGCCCGTGTAGTCCTGACTGGTAAAAGCATTGTACAAACCTCCAACCTTATCCAAGGTTTCAGCTATCTCAATTGGGGAAGGCCGCTTCTTAGTCCCTTTGAACATCATGTGCTCCAAAAAGTGAGAGATGCCATTTATTGCTTCGGTCTCATTTTTTGACCCCGTTCCCACTAAAACCAAAACAGTCACTGCCTGAGTGCCCTTTTGGGGAACAGTAATAATGCGAAGACCATTTTTGAGAGTGGTTTTTTGAAACATTATCGTTTATTCTTTTAACTTCTTCTCTAAAACTT
>CAZCSH010000002.1:27519-28635 GCA_964501545.1 uncultured Candidatus Saccharibacteria bacterium | reverse complement strand
GGAGTTTGACAACAGCTATTACTTTTTTCGCCATATTATTAAACTTTCTTTATTTGTAAAGAATCTAATTCAACAGGGGTATCCCGGCCAAACATATTAACCAAAACCTTAACCTTACCTCTGGCTTCATCTATCTCTGAAACCTTACCGTCAAAGTCTTTGAAAGGACCATCGGTGATCTTCACCAACTCCCCCACTTTGACCTCAATCTTGTATTGGGGTTTTTCCTCCCCCATTCTCTTTTTCAGGTTCTCAATCTCTGCCTTGGAAACAGGAACAGGAGTGGTCCCTGCCCCTACGAAACCTGTGACATTGGGGGTGTTTCGAACCACGTACCAGCTATCATCTGTCACTACCATCTCAACTAAAACATAGCCTGGATAAATCTTCTCTTCCACCGTCTTTCTCTTGCCGTTCTTTATTTTAATCCTTTTTTCCTTTGGCACCAAGACATTGAAAATCTTGTCTTCCATACCCAAAGACTCGATTCTTTGTTTAAGATTTTTAGCTACTGCATCCTCATACCCTGAATAAGTATGGAGAACATACCAGTTCCTCTCTTGAGGGATTTGTTGTTTTGGCATACCCCGTTAGAAGTCTGTCTTTATATAACTGATAGTCAATTTCAGACAGACCTTTGTTTATTGGTTATACCCCGTTATTACTGAGCAGAAAAAATTATTTTAATTTTTTCTGACAAAGACTTCTAACGGGGCATAATTACAAGATAAACTTATTGAGTAATGTGGTAAAAAGAAAATCAACACCACCTAAAAAAATAGCTACCGCAACAGAAACACCAATGACAATCAAGGTGTATCTGATGGTTTCCTCTCGAGTCGGCCAATTAACCTTTTTCATCTCTATCCTTACCTCTTTTAAAAAGGTGGCAATTTTAGTAAATATATTCATGGACCAAGTTTTTAAGAATTAAAAACGCAGGTGGAAAAAAGATTTATCTCTTTGACTCTCCTAAAAAAGCCCTAGCGGGCTCCAAACCCATCTTAACAAAGGTTAGCTAGATGTCAAGGTTTTTCACTTTCTTGGCATGTGCTCAAGGAGCTAAAGCTCCTTTCAACACGCTAAGAACTAAATATCTAAATTTCGGACTTTCTT
>CAZCSH010000002.1:17177-27419 GCA_964501545.1 uncultured Candidatus Saccharibacteria bacterium | reverse complement strand
GCTAAAGCTCCTTTCAACACGCTAAGAACTAAATATCTAAATTTCGGACTTTCTTAGCATGTGCTCAAGGAGCTAAAGCTCCTTTCAACACGCTAAGAACTAAATATCTAAATTTCGGACTTTCTTAGCATGTGCCTGGATAAACTTTTTCCTGGGTAACACCTCGTCCCCCATTAAGATATCAAAAACACTGTCAGCTTCTTTGGCATCCTCAACAGTAACCTGTAAAAGAACTCTGTTTTCAGGGTTCATGGTAGTAGACCAGAGTTCTATTGGATTCATCTCACCTAAACCCTTGTAGCGCTGAAGGGAAGCCGTAAGCTTCTTCTTGTTCAAGGAGGCCAAAACTCTGTCTTTTTCTGCTTCAGTATAAGCGTATTCTGCTTCTCTGCCTATCTGTATTTTATATAAAGGAGGCTGGGCAATATAAAGGTAGCCTGCTTCAATCAAAGGTTTGAAGTAGCGGTAAAAAAGAGTTAAGAGTAAGGTCTTAATGTGAGAACCATCAACATCAGCATCAGCCATAATAATGATTCTGTGATATCTGGCTCGGGAGATATCAAAGTCCTCTGCCACAGCTGTACCTAAAGCAATAATTAAAGCTTTTATTTCGGTGGAAGAGAGCATTTTATCCAATCTGGCTCTCTCCACGTTTAAAATCTTGCCTCGCAAGGGCAAAATGGCCTGAAATCTTCGGTCTCTGGCTTGCTTGCCCGACCCTCCAGCTGATATTCCTTCTACGATGTACAATTCTGACTCTTCTGGCTTGCGAGAGCTACAATCTGCTAGCTTTCCCGGTAAAGCCAGACCTTCCAAAACTCCTTTTCGCAACACAGTTTCCCTAGCCACCCTGGCAGCTTTCCTGGCTTTGGAAGATAAAATACACTTTTCAATAATAGCTTTGGCATCTTGGGGATTTCTTTCCAAAAAATCAGCTAAAGTTTCAGCGACAACTGCCTCAACTGCAGTTTTAGCCTCTGGGTTTCCTAACTTAGCTTTAGTCTGTCCCTCAAACTGAGGCTCTCTGAGTTTTACAGAAACAGCTCCGGTAAAACCCTCTCTAACATCGTCCCCTGACAAGTTATCCTCTGCCTCCTTTAAAAAACCATTCTTTTTAGCGTATTCGTTAAAAGCTCTGGTCAAAGCTCCTCTAAAGCCGGTCAGGTGGGTTCCTCCTTCCCCAGTATGGATATTATTGGCAAAACTCTCCTCAAAACACTCATACTCCTCTGTGTATTTAAAGGCAACTTCTACCAAAACACCGCTCTTTTCCCCTACCCCATAAAAAATATTATCGTGGCGCCTGGCTCTATCGCGGGTTAAATACTTTATGTAAGAAGCCAGCCCTCCTTCAAAGTGAAAAGTGTAAAAGAAGCCTGGTTTTTCTCTAAGATCCTCAACAATAACTTTAACCCCTTTGGTCAAGTAGGCCTGTTGACGTAGATGGTTTAAGATCGTTCTTAAGTTAAAGTTGATTTCTTTAAAAATCTCAGGGTCTGGCTCAAAAATAACAGTAGTCCCTGTTTGCCTGCAATTTCCCTCTTTTTTTACCTTGGTTTTAGCTCTGCCCCGAGAATACTCCTGGGAATACTTGAGTCCGCCTCGGCAGACCTCTACTCGCAAAAAATTAGAAAGGGCACAAACAACTGATACCCCAACCCCATGGAGACCGCCGGCAACCTGATAGCTCTTTCCTCCAAACTTAGCTCCGGCATGAAGAGTGGTCAGTACAGTTTCCAGAGCTGACTTTTTGGTTTGAGGGTGCTTTTCAACAGGAATACCACGACCATTATCCCAACACTCAACCCTGTAACCAGGCAACAACCTTAAACCAACTTCAGTAGCGAAACCTGCCATAGCTTCATCCAGGCCATTGTCTATCACTTCCCAGATTAGGTGATGAAGACCCTCTGGACCAGTAGAGCCAATATACATTCCAGGCCTTCTCCTAACAGGCTCAAGACCTTCCAAAACATAAATATCCTTTGCTTCATAACTGGATTCTGCTTTGGCCTTTAGCCTTGGTTTGACTGGAGTTGCTTTCTTAGTTTCTTTAGTTATTTTCTTTGGCATAATTATTTACCGACTCCCAAGGGGAGGAGGTGAAAGATGAAGGCAAACTTTGAAAAAGGAAAACTTCATCGCCCTCTGACTTGCCAGTCTGGATTCTCTTCCAGAGCGGCAATTATCTTCTTTTGGAGCTGGTCTATTTCTTTGGCGTTCAAAGTCTTGTCTTCTGCTTGAAAAACTATGTGAAAAGCTAGGTTCTTCTTTCCTTCTGGCAGCTCTTCTCCTTCATACATATCAAATAAATCAGCATCTCGAACCAGCTTTCCCCCTGCTCTATTAATGACATTTAAAACTTCCACCACTTTTGTCCCTTGAGGAATTAAAATAGCCAAATCTCTGACTGCGGCTGGAAACCTGGAAACTGGCTGAAAAATTGTCTCTTCTGAAGAAAGGGTCTCTAGTTTCTCAAAATCAATATCAAAAGCGACTACCCTCTCTTTTATCTCTAACTTATCAAGCAGTTTGGGAGATAATTCTCCTAAAAAGCCAATTTCATCCCCATTAACCTTAACCTCAGCTACTTTCCTGGGATGCCAAATAGATCTTGGGCTATCTTCTGGAGTAGCTTGATAGTCATCATACCAAGCGTCACTAATGCCGAGCCTTTCGAACAAAAAGTCCAGAGCTCCTTTGAGTTGAAAGAAAGAATCTCCCTGGATTAGAGCTGTTAACTGTTTCTTTTCTAGCTTTGGCTTTTTAAAAATCTTGCCCAACTCAAAGATCTTGATGTTCTTGAAGTTTTTTTGGTTCTTCTTTAAAACCACTAGTAAATTAGGAATCAAACTATCCCGTAAATACTTGTACTCAACAGAAAGGGGGTTTTCAACCTCAATCAAATACTCTTTACCAAAGATTTTAGCTTGCTCTTCGCTCAAAAAAGAGTAATTATAAATCTCGCGAAATCTAGCCTCCTTTAAAATATCTTTGACAACATTCTCCCAAAAGATATTAAGATTTCTCTTGGGTGGAATCAAAGAAGCCATTGGAAAAAGAGCTTTCACCTTGTTGTAGCCATAAATCCTGCCAATTTCCTCTATCAAATCTTCTGGCAGGGAAACATCCAAACGTCTAGTGGGAACAGTAACATAGAGAACCTTTCCTTTTTCACGAACCCCAAAACCCAGTCTTACCAAAATGTCTTTAGCTTCCTTTTTAGGTACCTGAACTCCAAGCAAGCTGTTCAAATAGTGAAGCTCCAGCCTCACTTGTCTTTCTACAGATTTCTTAGGATAAACATCTACCAAGCCTTGAGCTACTTTGCCTCCTCCAATCTGCTCAATCAATAGAGCAGCCCTGTTAATTGCAAGCTCCGTCAAATTGGGGTCCAGGCCATGCTCAAACCGCAAAGAAGCATCTGTTCTTAAGTGAAGGGTTTGGGAAGCTTTCCTAATAACGTGAGGGTCAAAATTAGCAGATTCCAGAACCACTACTCGGGTCTTTTTGTCAATCTCAGGCAGCTTTCCCCCTTTTATACCAGCTATGGCTAAGGCTTTTTTAGGGTCAGCTATAACTAAAATGCTTTTGTCCAAGTCATACTTTTCTTCGTCCAAAGTCACTATCTTTTCTCTGTCTTTGGCAAAGCGAACTATAATTTTCTTTTCTGCTATTTTTTCTCCATCAAAAGCATGGAGGGGCTGTCCCGAGTCCAACATGACATAATTGGCAATGTCTACAATGTTATTTATCGGCCGCAACCCACAAGCTATTAATCTATCTTTAAGCCATTTGGGGGAGGAAGCTACTTTTACCCCTTTTATAACTCGGGCAGTATATCTGGGACAAGCTGTTTTATCCTGGACCTCAATAGAAACAAAGTTTTTGGCCAGCAAACTCTTCTCTTCTTTCCCTTTCGCCTTGGGAACCTGTAATTGAGACTTTGTGATAACAGCTATTTCCCTGGCAACCCCAAGATGAGAAAAACAATCAGGCGCTCTGTTTGGCAAAACAGCAATATCTAAAACCCAGTCTTTCCCCTTTTTAGCCACTTCTTCCACCTCAAAACTCTGAAGAGCTAAAATCTCAGCTAACTTCTCTGGGCTGGGAAGCTTTTTCTTAAAAAATGATTGAAGCCAGTTGTAGGAAAAAACCATAATTTAGAATTGGTCTAAGAATTTAAAATCACCTGAATAAAATAATCTGATGTCATTAACCCGATACTTCATCATGGCCAATCTCTCCATACCCATACCAAAAGCAAATCCCTGCCAGTTCTTTGGATTTAAACCTACTGCCTTAAAAACTGCCGGATGAACCATGCCAGCTCCCATCATTTCCAGCCAGCCTGTCTTGCCACAAGTAGAACAACCCTTTCCCCCGCAAACAGTACAACTCATATCCACCTCAAAAGAAGGCTCTGTAAAAGGAAAGAAGCTTGGCCGCATTCTAATTTTAACTTCCTTTTCCAAAAACCTTTTCAAAAACTCTAAAATTATGGCTTTGAAGTTGGCAGCTGAAATCTCTCTATCAACCATTAGCCCCTCCACCTGGTAGAGATTGAATTCATGAGAAGCATCAGTTGCTTCATGACGAAAAATGCGGCCTGGCACTATAATTCTTAAGGGAGGCTGGTTTTTCTCCAGATACCTAATCTGAACGGGCGAAGTATGGGTGCGTAAAATCAAACCATTTTTCAAATAAAAAGTGTCCCACATATCTCTGGCCGGGTGGTCTTTGGGAATGTTTAGAGCATCAAAATTATACCACTCATTCTCCATCTCAGGACCCTCAGCCACATAAAAACCCATCACTTGAAAAATCTCTTCCACCTTTCTTTCCACTTGAGTCAAAGGATGCAAGCTGCCAGCTTGAGGCTTTTGACCAGGAGCTGTTACATCCAGCCATTCTTTTGCTTCTTTTTCTCCCTGTTCTTTTTCTTTTATCTCCTCTAGCCTTTCATCAAACCTAATCCTTAAAAAGTTCTTCAATTCATTAGCTGTTTTACTAACCTTTAGCCTCTGGCTCTTTGGCAGTTTTTCCAGAGAACGCAAAACCTGAGTGAGCTCACCCCGCTTACCCAAATAACGCTTAAAGACCTCGTTCAAGGCTCTTAAATCACCTGCTCTTTCTAGCTCTTTTTGGGCTTGCTTTTTAAGTAATTTGAGGTCAATTTTCTTCATTTCAGTTCTTTCATTTTACCTTAAAATTAAGTCAAAATCAAGGGTTTTTATCCACAGTGTCAAAAAGAAAAGCCGCCCGAAGAGGCGGACTTTTTCTAGCGGGCCCGATGGGATTTGAACCCACGATCTTCTCCGTGACAGGGAGACAAGGACTCCAGACTCCTCTACGGGCCCAAATTAAAATATTTTTCAAAAACCTTTTTCTTGCGTATTAAATAAAGATTATTATCATTGTTCCCGTATAAAAATTTGTACAAAGCTAAACTATCTCTAATTGAAAACGATAACCTGTATGCCTTTTTATAAAATAGACTTCCACCCACTATATTAGCAAATTCCTTAAGGCGGGAATGAAGATTTTCCAAAAATTCTTTAGCACACGAAGTAAATCCAGATATAATGACCCGAGCTTTCTTGTTATTTCTATCTTTCCTTAAATATTGCGAGATAACAACATGACCATCTCCATCAAAATACCCTCTTACAAAATGAGACAAAT
Organism: uncultured Candidatus Saccharibacteria bacterium; assembly: GCA_964501545.1. Classification (GTDB taxonomy): domain Bacteria; phylum Patescibacteriota; class Minisyncoccia; order Minisyncoccales; family RBG-13-42-11; genus CAZCSH01. Next base: position 21,734 of record CAZCSH010000002.1, on the reverse strand, counting down.
AGCTCACCGGCATTCTTGGAAAATTTATTCGTTTACTCTTATTAGGCATAAAACCCATACCCAATAAATCATTAAACATTGTTTTACTACCTAATCTGTAATCGATAACAAGTTGCCCATTTTTCTGATCTTCTCCTAGCGCTAATTTTATGATCGGACCTTAATGTTTTCTTAATCTTTTCTAATAATTCTTTGTCTACCGTATTAAATTCAATAAAATGCGCACCTCTTTTGTTTTTTAACATATTTCCGTCAGCAGCAAAAAATCCAAGGATATAAGCCATTTCTGGCGTCCATTTCTTAAAAAACTTTACATTAATCTCTTTGTAAATTGGCATTGTGTGCCGACGGTCAGATTCGGACTGACGACCCCTGCCTTATGAAGGCATTGCTCTACCACTGAGCTACGCCGGCGAATTCCGACTTTTGTTTAAATTTATAAGATTCTCTTTCTTTTTGCGCGGCCAGCCCTTTATTTGTCTTTCTCTTTTTAGAGCTTCTTGTTCGGTATTAAATTTTTCAGAGTATAGAATTTTTAATGGTTTGTGCGATAGAGTATATTTTCCTCCTCATCCTTCTTTGTGCTCCTGAAAGCGTCTTCTTATGTCTAATGTAACGCCAGTATAAAAACTTCTATCACCACACTCAAGAATATATACAAACCATTGAGTCATACGTATTTCGCCCTTCGACAAGGGCTTCGGCTAAGCTCAGCCCCATTCGCCACGCCCCGTGCTTGCCATGAGCAAGCCCGAAGCGAAGCGAGGGCGCGTCGAATGGTTGCGGGGGCCGGAATTGCACCGGCGCCTTGAGGTTCTTTAATGTTAACCGCCTGTTTCCAGGTGGAACGGACTATCCCATCTCCCCACCAAAATTTGATGGGGGGTCCCCATTATAGTCTCTGAACCTTCCAAACACATAAAGTGCTGGCTTGGCTGCTGATTGCCCTGTGTTGTTTATTTCAATTCCACGAGGGTTTCCAGCAATTTAGGGGATTTTTCCACAGAATGTTGCCACTCTGGGCCACAATTTCTCATGGGCCTCACATGGTACTACTCCACCACCCCGCGATAACATCATAATAATTCTATCTAATTTTAGAGCTTTAGTCAACTATTTCGCTTTTGTTTACAAAAGCGAAAGGGAAGATAAAGCTTGCTTCATCGCCCTAAAATGCTTGTAAGTCCCGGAGGGCCTGCTCATAAACCTCCAGGGTCTTTCTGGCTTCGTCCAAAGAGAGCCTATAATCTGGGTCATGAATAATGTTGTTCCTAGTCTGATGGGAGACTCTTATTTCTTCAATATTGGGTAAACTAGCTGCTGTCAGCCTGTCCAGTCTTTCCCCCAGAGTCTGACCAAGATAGCCCATTCTCTTTAAAATATCGTCTAACAAACTGTCAGCTTCGATAACAGCTAGCTTATATTCTGACTCCAGGCCGCTCTCAAGCCTGGCCATAATTCTGTTCCATATCTTTTCTATCCTTCTAATTCCGTAAGGTCTGAAGGTAAAAAACTCAACCCAATCCTGGACGATAAGCTCTTTTAACCACTGAGTACTAAATAAGGAAAAGATGATAAAAAGCAAAAAGAGCAAGCTAATAATAATGAAGACAATCCGCAAAACCAACAGCCATCCCTCAAACTGAGGAGATAAAAGAAAAGAAATGAGGTTTTGAATTAAAGAATCCATCTTAAGATATTTTATCAAAATATTTACCTATTTCTAAGATTTTCCCTTCCTCAAACGGTCTCCCAATTATTTGGAGGCCAACTGGCAGCTTCCCTACTTTACCTACTGGCAAAGAAAGGGCAGGCAGACCAGCTAGATTGACTGAAACAGTATAAACATCAACCAAGTACATAGAAAGAGGGTCTTCTATCTTCTCCCCAAGTTTGAAAGGAAGAACTGGTGAAACAGGCGTGAAGAGGGCATCCACCTTTTTTAAAACCCGCTTAAAATCCTCTCCAACTTGAGTCCTGACCTTTTGAGCTTTCAAATAATAAGCATCGTAGTAACCTGCAGACAAAGCATAGGTTCCCAACATAATCCTTCTTTTCACCTCCAAGCCAAACCCTTTATCTTTGGAACTCAGATAAATATCCATTAAGTCTTTACCAGATGAATCAGAAAAACCATAACGTATGCCATCGTACCTGGCCAGATTAGCAGAAGCTTCAGAAGGAGCTAGAATATAATAGACTGGCAAAGCATATTCTGTATGGGGCAGACTTACCTCTTCCACTTTAACTCCCATCTCTTCGTACTTTTTAATAGCTTGTCTAATTACCTTCTCTACCTGAGGATGAATCCCTTTAACAAAATATTCTTTGGGAACACCAACACGTAAATTCTCAATTTTAAATTTTAAATTTTCAATTTTTGGAAACTCCGCACTAGTGGAGTCCATTTTGTCCCTTCCCTTTATAACATCAAAGACGCTCTTGGCGTCCTCAGCTGTCTTGGTAATTGGGCCTATTTGGTCTAAAGAAGAAGCAAAAGCAATTAAGCCATAACGGGAAACTGCACCATAAGTAGGTTTCAATCCCACCACCCCACAAAAAGAAGCTGGCTGCCTAATAGAGCCTCCTGTGTCAGAACCCAAAGCAAAACAAGCCATGCCAGCAGCCACAGCTGCAGCTGACCCACCAGAGGAACCCCCTGGCACGCGAGTCAGGTCATGAGGGTTGCGAGTTGGTTGAAACCCTGAATTCTCAGTAGAGCCTCCCATAGCAAACTCATCTAAATTGGTCTTGCCCAAAATAACAACATTCTCCCCTTTCAGTCTCTTAACCACTGTTGCATCATACGGAGCTGTGTAATTTTTCAGTATTTGAGAAGCGGCTGTACATTTTAGACCCTCTACCAAAATATTGTCCTTTAGCGCAACTGGAATCCCAGTCAAAAGAGAAATGTTTTTACCTTTGGCAATTAAACTGTCCGCCTTCTTGGCCTGAGCTAGAGCCAAATCTTCCTCCACTACCAAGAAAGCTTTAATCTTCTTATCAAGCTTCTTAATCTTCTCTAAGTAGGCCTGACAAAGTTCATGGCTAGAGAATTCTTTTTTCTTTAACCCCTGGTGGGCCTGACTAATGGTAAGGTTGGTTAACTCCATATTATAAAACTGATTTTACCTTAAGATATCCATCTTTGGTCTTGGGAGCCTGGCCTAGCAAAGCCTTTTTAATTTTAGGATCTAGCTTTTCACCTTTATCCAGCCTGACCACATTTTCTAGCTCAAAAGGATGGCTGGTAGGAGCCACTCTTGAGACATTAACCTCGTTCAGTTTTTTCATATAATCTAAAATAGAAGAAAGTTCTTTTTGAAACTTCTGGATCTCCTTATCGCTTAATCCCAATCTGGCAAGTTTAGCTATGTGTTTTACTTCTTCTTTGCTAATCATGGAACATGAAACATAGAACATAGAACAAGTTTAATTTCGTTGTTATGTGTTCCATGTTATGTGTTATGTGAATTAATGGGGAGGTTCCAAAAACTCTGTTTCCACCAAAACCTCACTTAAGTCATCTAAGTTCTCTAAAACCATGCCTGCCCCCCTAACCACTGCTGTCATTGGGTCTTCAATAATTTTAGTTGGAATCTTGGTTTCTTTTTGGATTAATGTATCCAAACCCCTCAAAAGAGAACCACCGCCTGCCAGCTGAATACCAGAAACCATAATGTCAGCTAATAATTCAGGGGGCGTTTCTTCTACCGCTGTCTTGATCTCTGTTAAAATCTGCCTGACTGATTTTTCCAGGGCCCTTCTGATGTCATCGTCAGATACTAAGATTTCTTCTGGGAGGCCCGTCACTAAGTTTCTGCCTCGCATGGGCAGTTGCCTTTTCTCTTTTAAAGGAATGACTGAACCTATGCCAATTTTAAGATTCTCAGCCATTCTTTCGCCAATCAGAAGCCTGTATTCTTCTTGGGCAAACTGAATTATGTCTTCATCCAACTTGTCTCCTGCCACCCTCAGGCTTTTGGCTAAAACTATTCCGCCAAGAGAGATAACGGCAATCTCAGAAGTCCCTCCGCCAATATCAACAATAAAATTACCTCCTGCTTCTTGAACTGGGAGACGGGCCCCAATGGCTGCTGCCATAGGTTCCTCCACCAAAAAAACCTCTCTGGCTCCAGCTGACTTTGTGGCATCACAGACAGCCTTCTTTTCAACCTCTGTCACACCACAAGGGATACCAACAATAACTCTTGGTCTGGGGCTTAAAAAGAACTTTCTCTGGTGAGCCTTCTCAATAAAGTACTTTAACATCTGCTCTGTTACTTCAAAATCAGAAACAACACCAGAAACTAAGGGACGGGTAGCGACAATGTAGCCTGGAGTTCTGCCTACCATTTTCTTAGCCTCTTCTCCAATAGCTAAAACCTGACCTGTTTTTTTATTAATGGCTACGGCAGAGGGTTCTGTGATAACAATGCCCCTGCCCCGAACATAGACTAAAGAAGTGGCTGTTCCCAGGTCAATGGCAATATCCTTTGAAATATAAGAAAGAAATTTATTTAACATCGAAATAAATCTTTAGATTTATGAGAGGCG
>CAZCSH010000002.1:10728-17077 GCA_964501545.1 uncultured Candidatus Saccharibacteria bacterium | reverse complement strand
AAAATTCAGCGAGCATACTTCTTAACCTGGCCGAGTTTTACCAATTTAGCCTGTTTCCTGTTTCTCGGTTTTACTTCAACGCTATCTTTGGTTAAAGTTCTTTCACTAACTACGATTCTTAAAGGAATACCTATTAAATCAGCTATAGCTAACTTTTCACCAGCTGACTTATCCCTCTCATCATACAACACTTCCTTAGCCTGACCAATTAAGTCCTTATATATCTTTTCGGCCGCTCTTCTTACCTTACTTGTTCTCTCCAGCTCAAGCAAATGAATATCAAAAGGGGCAATTTCCTTAGGCCAAATAATGCCCAAGTTATCATGATGGATTTCTACCACAGCTGCCATGGTTCTGGAAAGTCCTATGCCATAACAACCCATGATAAGAGGTTTTTTCTGACCATCTCTATCAACAAAGAAAGCACTCATTGCTTTTGAATATTTGTCTTTTAAGGGAAAAATATTAGCCACTTCAATAGACTTTGCCTCTTTCAAGACTCTCTGACACTTAGGACACTTATCGCCCCCTTTAAACTTAGCTATTTCTTTGTTCTGGCTGAAATCTCCCTTTTCACAAAAAACTATTCTATCTTCCCCGGTTTCAGCTAGAATCTGAAATTCATGAGTGTAGTCTTTGGTAAAGCCGGCTCCTGAAGCTTCAGTCAGTACTGTTTCCAAACCACATCTTTTGAAAATCTTACGGTAAGCTCCAATTACTAGCTGATAATATTTTTTAAAGTCTTTTTCTGAAGCATGAAAACTATAAAGGTCCTTCATCGGAAACTCTTTTCCCCTTAACAAACCAGAACGAGGCCTTAATTCTTTTCTAAACTTAGTCTGAATCTGATAAATGGCCAAAGGTAAATCCTGGTAGGATTTGACGTAATGGCGGATAATATCTGTTAACATCTCTTCGTGCGTGGGACCTAAACCGATTTCCTGATTACCCTCCTTTGTCCTGTACATCACTTCTTTCATCTCTCTGTCCCAGCGGCCAGTTTCCTCCCAAAAACCCCTTGGCTGGAAAACAGTCATTAAGATTTCTTGTCCACCAATTTTGTTCATCTCCTCTCGGATAATCTGCTCAATTCGCTTTAAGACCTTAAAGCCTAGAGGCAGAAAGCTATAGACTCCTGCCATTTCTTTGTAAATAAAACCTCCTCTGGTCAAAAGCTTAGCGTTAATGCTCTTTTCGTCTTTGGGTGCTTCTTTTTGGGTTTTGGTAAAGAGTTTTGATTGTTTCATGTACCGAGATTTTATGCTAATAAAAACGAAGGTGAAGAAGAGAACTTCGTTCTCTCCGCCTTCAGAAAAGTCGGCTAATGTCCTGGATTGTCACCCAGACCATTAACAGTATTAATACAGCAAAGAAGGCAGTGGTTACCCTTTGTTCAATTTTATAATTAATAGGCTTACCTTTTACTTTTTCAATAGCCAGGAATAAGAGTTTTCCCCCGTCTAAAGCAGGAATGGGCAGGATGTTAAAAATAGCCAGATAAACAGCTAACATTGCCACAAACTGCAAAAAGTAGTTTATCCCAGCCTGGGCCGCCTGGGTCAAAAGGCTGCCAATGCCAATAGGGCCTACCAGCTGAACTCCTCTTGGCAAACCCTCTCCTTGAACTAAACCTCCCAGAATCTCAGCCCAGCCCAAAACAATAGCTCGAGTCAGCTCCCAAGTAGCTTCCATTCCTTTTAAGGGAGCTTGCCAAAGAGGATAGGTCTTCTCTGCTGTTCTGACCAAAGCCACTCCCATAGCCCCTTCTCCTGCAGGCGGTGTAATCCTAGGAGTCAAAGAAACTTCAGTGGTTTCTTTCCCTCTTTGAATTATTAATGTGATCTCTTCTCCCTTGTAAGCATCTGTGATTTCCTGAACTTCCTTGACCGTCTGAATTTCAAAGACTTCCTCACCTACCACCATCTTTTGAATTGCATCCCCTCCCTGGATTCCTGCTGCTTCAGCCGGAGAATCTGCAGCTACAGATAAAATCTGAACTTGAGGATTAACTAAGGGCCCTGGTTCATCATCAGAAATAGCCTGGGGAACTCCCAAAGAAAAGACAATGCTCAATAAAACAATGGCTACCAGCCAAAAAGAAACTACGCCGCCCAAGAGAATGAAAGCTCTCTGCCAGGCAGGTTTCTGGGAAAAGCTGTGAGAGTCCTCTACTGTTTTCTCTTCTCCACCCTCTCCAGGAATCTTAACAAAAGCACCAAAAGGCAGAAGATTTAAAGAATAGACTGTTTCCCCAAACTTCTTCGCAAATAATCTTGGAGGGTAGCCTATACCAAACTCATCCACTTTCACCCCGAAGTATTTAGCGACGACAAAATGGCCAAACTCGTGTAAAACCAGCAAAGTAATAATACTGAATAAAGCGATGAGAACGGTAACTATCATTTTAACCTTCTATTTCTTTTTTCTTGTTTTCTCCTACCTCCTCAATCTTCTCATTATACTCATCTACCAGCTCCTGAAGCTCCTCTTTAGCCCTAAACTTATCGTCCTCTCTGATTTCTCCTATCTTGGTCTTTTCTTGAATCTCAGACCAGGCTTTTTCCCGCCAGCGCCTCAAAGTCTTCCTGGCCTCGTCCTCTTTTTCTGAAATGGCAAGGGCTAAACTCTGACGATACTCCTCGCTCAAACTTGGAATATTAATGCGAATTACTTCTTTGTCAACAATAGGGCTTGCCCCCACTCCTGTTTTTTCAAGCGCTGCCACAATTCCCTCAATGTAAGACCTATCCCAGGGCTGAATGAGGATTTGCCTGGGTTCAGGAATGGAAATGGCAGCTAGCTGCGATAATCGAAAAGTCTTACCAAAGCACTCAACCGGCACATCCTCTACTAAAGCAGGGGTAGCCCTGCCTGTCCTGATTTTTGCCATTTCCCTGCTCAAAAACTCAATCACTTTGTCTAACTCTGGCTTAATTCTTTTAAGGATGTCTTTGTAGTTTTCCATCAAAGCTCCAACATCAAAATTTCCAAGGCTAAACGAGGATTAGCGTTGGTAGTCAACAGTAAATTCCTGGTACTCTGGATTAAATCAAGAATGTTCTTTAACCTGTCAAAAGAATAGAAAGGCTTTAGTTTTGGCTTCTCTACTTTTTCCAGTAAAATACCCCTGAAATAACTCAACCAGACGTCTAACATTTCTTTTAATTCTCCTGGATCTTGAGAAAAGGCTTTGGCAGATTGAAAGCGAAAAGCAAGGTCAGAAGCTGCTATCTTTTCCAGTCCCTTTCTCTTTAACAGAAAGTCTTTTAACTTCTGGGGTGCTTTAATAAAATCTAGAGCAAGACCAGGCCTGCCCAAAGAAATCTGGGTTATCTCTCGAGCTGCTCTCTGGGAAATGCCTTTTTTTAACAAATAGGCCTCAATCTCTGCTGTCTTTACTGGATAAAACTTAAAGGTCTGAACCCGAGAGCGAATGGTTGGGAAGAGGTATTCTGGGTGCTCTGAGATTAAAACTAAAAGAGACTTGCCTTTTGGCTCCTCTAAGGTCTTTAAAATGGCGCCTTGGGCTTCAGCATTCATTAAGTGAGCCTGATCAATAACTACTGCTTTCAAAGGAGCAGAAAAAGGCTTTAAAGACAATCTCCAAATTAAGTCTCTAATCTGGCCTATTTGAATCTCTTTTTCCATGGGCTCTACTAAAAGAAAATCTGGGTGAGACTTTTTCTCAAGGTCGTCTTGAAAAATAAAAGAAGCCCATTCCAAAGCTAGTTTCTTCTTTCCCAGTTTCTCCTGCCCGCTGAATAAGTAAGCGGAAGCTAACTGACCTCTTTCAGCTAAGCTTTTTAAAAACTGCCATTGTTTTTGGTGACCAATTATCATTTCTTTGACATAATACTCTTTTTATAAGCCTCCAAGTTCTCCAAAACCACCCCAGTTCCTTTGACCACGCAAAGCATGGGCTCTTCTGCTAAAAAGCAAGGGACTCCAGTCTCTTGAGAAATCTTCTCTGCAATATTTCGCAATAGAGATCCCCCGCCAGAAAGAATCATTCCTTTGTCAATTATGTCAGCTGACAATTCAGCTGGTGTTTCTCTTAAGACAGTTTTAATAGCCTGGATTATCTCTGCTAGAATGTCAGAGGTAGCCTCAGCCATTTCGCTAGAAGAAACCCTAATGGTTTTGGGAAGGCCTACCGCTAAGTCTCTGCCCCTGATTTCCAGCTTTCTCTCTTCTTTCTCAGGAAGAGCAGTGCCTATTTTTATTTTAATATCCTCGGCTGTCTGCTCTCCCACTGCTAAATTATACTTTCTTTTAATATAGTCTGAAATGGCAAGATCCATCTCGTCTCCCCCTATTCTTAAAGAGTGGCAACTGACAATACCGCCCAAAGAGATAACGGCAATTTCAGAAGTGCCCCCACCAATATCTACTATCATATTGCCAGAAGAAGAATTAATAGGAATGTCTGCTCCAATAGCTGCCAAAATGGGCTCTTTGGCTAAGTAAATCTGTCTGGCTCCAGCATTAAGAGCTGCTTCTATCACCGCCCTTCTTTCGGTTGAAGTAATGCCAGCTGGCACTCCCATGACAATTTCTGGCTTCAAAAACCTCCAAAAGCCAGAGACTTTATCAATAAAGTATTTGAGCATTGCTTGAGTCACCCTGAAATCAGCAATCACCCCATCTCTCAAGGGGCGATGAACACGAATGGTGTCAGGTGTTCTGCCTGTCATTTCTTTGGCTTCTTCCCCTACTGCTAATATCCTGTTTTCTTCCAAAGCTACTGCTACGACAGACGGTTCTCGCAAGACTACTCCTTTTCCCGGCACAAAGACCAAAGAATTGCAGGTTCCCAAATCAATTCCAATTTTACGAATAAGCATATAGATTGACTTATTCTAACCTAAATTTCCAAAATTAGCAAATCTCTTTTCTCACCCATTTCTTAGTTATAGCTCTCCCAGGACAAGACTTGCTTTTATTGTATTCTCTGTGAAAATGAATGTCTTTTACGCTAAGATCAAACTTTTTTAACAAAGCTTTCAAAACAGATTTTGTATTCTTCCAAACCTTGCCAGAAGGCAGTTTCTCATCATATCTGCCCACCATTTCAATTCCAATGCTACCTTTGTTTCCTGCGTTGGCATGTCTTCCTTGTTCTGCAATATCAGTAAACAACCAAATGCCTTCTGGGGCGACAAACAAATGAGGCCCTGACTCCCAACCTTTTTTCTCATACATTTTCTTATAATAACTAACTGAAATTTTCCCCTTTTTCCATTGGGAAATCGTATCCCAAGTATGGTGGAGAACAATCTTGTCAATCTTCCTCTCAACCTTCTTTTTTAATATATATTCCCTAAACTCCTTTTTATCCAAACACTTATTAATAATTCTCATAAACATAAAGAAAATATAATATATAAATGCTAGGAATAATGGCAGTCTAGGAATAATGGCAGTCGGACTGCCATTATTATTCTAAGATTTCTTTTCGAATAAACTGGCGGTTCTTTTCGTAATATTTTAACCAATTGATGAAAAATTCTTCGTATTCTTGGGAGTTTTCAAAAAAGCTAAAATTATTGCCACTAATCAAGGAAGGAAAATTCTTGCCCCCCAAATAATCCAAATGGCTTGACCATCGATATTCTTCTTTAAGGAATTTTAGAGCTTTGGGAATTTCTGAATTGGTTAATCCTTTTTCTTTCCAGTCCGGCTTCCAGATATCTAAGGGGTTTGCGTGAATATAGCAGATTAATTGAAGAACCTGGGTGTCGTTGCCAACCTCAATCTTTTTGTATTTTCCCTGGAATAACACTCCATTCCTTTTATATTTTAAATTAAAAAAACTGGTAAATCCTCCTCCAAATTTCTGGTGAAACTTTGAAACGCCATTTTCAGCTTTCTCGTTCAAGAAAAGATGATAATGGTTCGGCATCAAACACCATACAATTAAATTTACCAATTTTTCTCTCGATTTCCTAAAATTAACATTAATTGCACCATTAATTGCAGTCGGAGTGCAATTAATCTGTTTAAGCTTTTGTTTCAAGTTAAATACTTTATTGGCGTCGTTAAACTCGTAGAGATCGTGAATGGCCCGAAAATAATCTTTATCTTCCAAAAATATTTTTCGTTTTTCTACTCCCCGATTATATGTGTGAAAAAATCCCGCCATAATAAACTAATTATACAATAATTGCGGTTGGAGATACAATAATTGCGGTCGGAGTGCCATTATTTTAGCAAAAAGAATAGCGCCCTACCATTTGGCAGGGCGCCTTTTATGCGTTTCTCGGAGGAGAGTTATGCTTTGGTCATTTCTTCCAAAACATCTACGAGCATTTCTGCCGCTTGGCCACGGTAATGCTCGTTAGGGCTGCCC
>CAZCSH010000002.1:0-10628 GCA_964501545.1 uncultured Candidatus Saccharibacteria bacterium | reverse complement strand
GATTGATTTCATTTTGTCAACCCCGTTAGAAATCCTAATTTGTCTGTGTTATGGTAGAATAAATCATTATAAATTTCTAACGGGGTCAATCGGGTATCATAAAAAGAGCTATGACCAGAAAAACCAGAACTTTTTTATTTATCATCTGTACTCTTTTGTTTCTTTTGGCTGCTCCAGTTGCTGTTTTGTATTCCCAAGGCTACAGAGTTGATTTTGATAATAAAAAGCTCAGTCAAACAGGCGGTCTTTTTTTAAAGACTCTGCCAAAACAAGCTGAAATCTATTTAGATGGAAAATTAGAAAAGAAAACTGACTTTTTCTTTGGTTCAGCCTTAGTTGAAAACCTTTTACCCAAAAGATACTTGGTAGAGGTCAAAAAAGAAGGTTTCTATTCCTGGACAAAAACCCTGGAAGTCAAGGAAAAGCAGGTGACCGATGCCAAGAACATAATCCTTTTCCCAGAAAACATTGAGCTCGAAACACTGAGCAGCAAAGTAAGTGCTTTTTGGTTCTCGCCCGACCAAAAGAAAATAATCCTGCTCGAAGAGAACAAGCCCTCTTCTCTCCCCTCGTCCCGCGAGCGGGATTCGGTGCTCGAAGAAGATAAAGAGCAACAAGGTTGGTCCTTAAAACTCTACGAAATAGAAAATAAAGTTAAAAGTAGCTTAATAGACAAAAGAAATATTTCAACCAGCCCGGTTGAGCTGTTTGGTTTGGAGTTTTCTGTGGATTCCAATGAAATCACAATAACCACCGGAATGGAAGAAGAAATAAGATATTTTAACTTAAAATTAAACAAATTTCCCTTAAATCTTACTCCAACTACCCCACCTTCCTTTCTTTCAAAAAACATAGTTGCTCTCAAAGAAATTGGAGAAGATATCTTTTCCTTTACCAATTCGGGCCACCTTTTTAAAAACCAAGGGAGATTAACCCAAACGCCTCTAACCTTTCTGCCAGAAACAAAATACAACCTGGCAGTCTTCCAAGACAATATCTTCTTACTGGAAGGAAAGAATCTCTACCAGTTCAAGCCAGAGACCCAGTCTTTTGAAAAGATATTTGACAATGCCCAAAATATTAAAATATCACCTGACAATAAAAAACTGGCCTATTTTTCCGAAAGGGAAATCTGGATTCTTTTTTTAAAAGAGACTGATGGAAACCTGCCCAAAATGCCGGGAGACAAGCTCTTTCTCTTGCGTCTTTCAGAAAAGATAGATAATGTCTTTTGGCTTAATTCCAATTATTTAATCTTTAACACAGGAAATCTTATTAAAATTACGGAGGTAGATGAAAGAGACAGGATTAACATTGTAGATATAAAAGAAATAAAAAATCCCAGAATCTTCTGGAATCAGTTTGATAAAAAACTATATATATTGAGCGGAGAAAGCTTGTCTTTCTCTACTTCATTGCTCCCTTGATTCTATCTTTACTTTAAACTCATCCCAACTCACTTTTCCCTCTCCTGCCTTATCACAAATCTCTCTAAACTGGCAGTACTGACACTGCCAATCTTGAGGATAGCCAAGGATTCTCTCTGGTACAGTGTTTGCATCAATCTCTTTCTTCAACTCTTCCAAATCCTTTAACAAACGGAAAGCTCTACTCCTATTATAATCAACAAAGAACTCCTTTAACTCCTGGGTGTCTTTGTTCACATACAAAAGAATGCCTTTGGGAACCTTAAAATAGTGGAGGTACAATTGAAGCTGGTTAATATTCTCTTCTTTGGCTTCGGTCAAACCCCTAAATATCATGCCGTTCATGCTCTTGATATCTAAAACATAGAGCTCTTTTCCCAGGCTCAAGATAGCATCTGCTCTACCGGAAATAAGTTCTTGGGGAGGAATGTTTACTTCTGAAGCGACAACATGAATCTCCTGTATCCCAAACAATGGCTTCATGATTAACTGGTGGATTGAGTCCCCGTGGTCAAACATCCTCAGAACTTTAGCTTCCATTTCTTTTCTGGGAGCGTTTTTAAACTTAAAGAAGATAGCCCGAGAGCAACGGCCAGCATCAGTAATATAAAAATGGTGTTGTTCTCTGTCTTTTTGCCTGTCTAAGTAGAATTTATCTATGAGATCTTTTAATGAAAAACTCATATTTTTATTTTATCTCTTGCTCCACTGGGGAGCCCGACGAGCTCGCTTTAAACCAAACTTCTTTCTTTCTCGCATTCTTGGGTCGCGGGTTAAAAAGCCAGCCTTTTTTAACTTCTGTCTGAACTCAAGGTTAAAAAGAATTAAGGTTTTGGCTATGCCATGGCGAACAGCTTCAGCCTGAGCTTGGACGCCTCCCCCTTTTAATTTGATTGAGAAGCCAAACTTATCCTGAGCTTCTACCAAATTAAGGGGAGATTTTATTATTTCTTGAAGCTGAAGGTTGGGAAAATATTCTTTAAACTCCTTTCCATTGACCGAAATGCCTTTTCCCCCTTCAGGAAAAAGCCTGACCCTGGCAGCAGCTGTCTTCCTTCTGCCTATTGCTTCAAAAAACTTCTCTTTCTTAGCTTTGGCTACCCTCTTTTTGGGAGCTACCTTCTTTTTGGTAGTCCTGCTTTTTGCTACTTTTTTAGTTGTTTTTGTTTTAACTCTTGGCATATTACTCAAATCGAAGTCTTTTTATCATCCTATCTCTTAATTTGTTTTTGGGTAACATTCCCATAACCGCTCTTCTTAAAACTTCAGCCGGTCTCGTTTCAAGCAATTTTCCCAAAGGTGTTTCTTTCAAACCGGTAGGATATCTTGAATGCCGGTAATATTTTTTCTGTTCCATTTTCTTTCCAGTGATTTTTAACTTAGCTACGTTTTTGACCACCACAATATCACCCTCGTCTTTGTAGGGAGCGAAATCTGCTTTCCCCTTGCCTCTTAACAAAACGGCGATTCCTGTTGCCAATCTTCCCAAAACCTTATTTGTGGCATCTATTGTATGAGTTTCCCTTTTCACCCCGTTAGAAGTTTGCATATGTATTGTTGGCCCAAAAAGACCAAAGGTTCTTTTTTGGTGTGAGCTTAATAAAATAAAGTAGTTGTTTTAACTTAAACATATTTAACCGTGGCAAACTTCTAACGGGGTTCATAAAACTATTTTAGCAATTCAATAATAGCCATTTTGGCTCCATTGGAACCTCTTGGGCCTAGCTTTATAATTCTGGTATAGCCTCCCTTTCTTTCTCTATACCTGGGAGCTATCTCAGCAATTAGCTTTTGAGTGGTTTCTTGAGAAAAAAAACGGCGCAATAACCTTCTTGATTGAAGGTTGTCTGTTTTAGCCCGGCTAATCTGTTTTTCTAAAAATCCGGCCAGCTCTTTGGCTTTGGCTTCTGTGGTTTTAATCTTTTCTGCCAAAATTAGAGAGCGAGCTAAACTTCGCAAAAGAGCTTTTCTCTGATCTCTCTTCCGACTAAATTTTCTTCCTTTTTTTCGCTTTCGCATCTTTTGGCTTAGTTTTAGTTTTTCTCTCTGTAGTTTTCTTTCCCTTTTTTCTGGGAGCTCTCTTCTTTTCTGGAGCCTTGGGAACGGGAGCAGCTTTGGGAGGAAAAGCCTCTTTGAGTAGAGAAAAGTGGTTTACCAGAATGGTAGAAGCCTGGTAAAAAGCCTCTTCTGGTGAGATTATACCGTCTGTCTCAATCTCCAAGAACAATCTGTCATAGTCTGTCCTTTCCCCAACCCTCATATTCTCCACTCTGTAGCTGACACGCTTAACAGGGGTAAAAATAGCATCTATCGGAATAGCGCCTACCTCTGTCTTCTCCCTTCGCCTCAACTCTCTGGCTGAGTAACCCATACCCTTTTCAATCTGAATTTCCATGTCTAGCTCAGCTGATTTGCTGGTTAAGGTAGCTAGGTGGCAGTCCTTGTTCACTAGTTCCACCTGACTGGGCAGTTTAAAATCAGACCCCTTGACCTCCTTTTCTCCCTTTACTTTCAAACTGGCTTTCTGAGGCTCATCAGAAAACAATTTTAACCTTAATTGCTTTAGGTTCATGGTTATTAAAATAACGTCTTCTTGAATGCCAGGAATAGTTGAAAACTCATGAGGGACACCTTTAATTTTAACCTGGGTAACAGCCGCTCCTTCCAAAGAAGAGAGCAAAACCCTTCTTAAAGCGTTCCCCAAAGTTAAACCGTAGCCTGGGTACAAAGCCTCTATTTCAAAAACAGCTTTGTTCTTCTCTTTTTTTGTTACTTTTGGCGGTTTGGGTAAAGAAAACATAAATGTTTTATAACTTATCTTGAATAGAACTCAAAGATCGAGGAAATCTCAGCTGGGGGAGCTGCTTCCTCAAAATTGGGTTCTGCTATGACCTTTCCTTCCAACTTCTCTGAATCCAGAGAAAGCCAAGTTGGAGGGGTATACTTTTTAATTGTTGTTTTAATGACTTGAAACATTTTCTTTGAGAGAGAAGACTCTTTTACTTTAACAACGTCTCCCTTTTTCACTGAGAAACTAGCAATGTTTAAAGTCTTGTCGTTTACTTGAATGTGGCGATGGGAAACCAGCTGACGGGCAGAAGACCTGGAAGGAGCAAATCCTAATCTAAAAACAACATTGTCCAAGCGCCTCTCCAAGGCCTGAATTAAAAGAGTGGCTGTATCTTCAACCTTACCTCGGCCAGACAAGGTTTCTTTAACATACTTCCGAAACTGCCTCTCTGTTAAATTATACCAGTTCTTTAACTTTTGCTTCTCCACCAACTCTTTGCCATACTCTGACAGGGCCCTTCTTCTTCTTTTCCTTTTTTGACCTGGCGGATAAGCTTTTTTAACCAAGGGGCATTTTGGTGAAAAACACTTCTCACCTTTTAAAAACAATTTTACCCCTACTCTCCGACAAATTTTACACTTGTTGTCCTCCATGGCTTTAAACTCTCCTGGCTTTGGGTGGACGGCAACCATTATGAGGAACTGGGGTGATGTCTCTGAGAGCAACTATCTCCAATCCCTTGGCGGCCAAAGACCTAATGGCTGACTCACGACCTGAACCAATACCCTTTACCAAAATTTCCACTTTCTCAACCCCCAACTTCTCAGCTACCTGGCAAATAGCTTCAGCCACCTTGGAAGCAGCAAAAGGAGTGGCTTTTTTGTTGCCCTTAAAGCCAACATTACCGGCTGAGACCCAAGCCAAAACATTCCCTTTAAGATCGGTCAAGGTAATAATGGTGTTGTTGTAGGTGGAACTGATATAGATCCTGGCTTCCTTTGCTGTCTTTAATGGCTGGCTTACTTCTCGCCTCGCCTTGGCCTCCACCTTGTCGCTCTCTTTCAACAACTCTTCTGTCGTTTGTTTGATAATTCTTTTCTTTCCCATAATTATTTATTAGGTGGGAGTAGCTGTTGGCTTCCTGCCAGAGCCCACTGTTTTCCTGACATTGCCCCTCACTGTCCTGGTATTGGTTCTTGTCCTCTGTCCCCTGACAGGCAAGCCCTTAATATGGCGAAATCCTCGCCAAGTACCTATATCCTTTAACCTCTTAATGTTCATCATCTTAATTCTCCTTAATTCTCCCTCAATTTTGCACTGCTTTTCAATTATCTCCCTTAATTGAGAAACTTCCTGAGGGGTTAATTGGTCTGCTTTCTTTTGAGGGTTAATTCCAGCCTTAGCTAAAATCTGTCTACTCAAAGAACTGCCTATTCCGTAAATATAGGTTAGAGCTATTGCTATTTGTTTTTTGTCAGGAATGTTAACTCCTGCAATACGTGGCATATCTAAAATCAACCTTGGCGTTGTTTGTGCTTTGGATTCTTACAAATAATATATACCTTTCCTTTTCTCCTGACTACTTTGCAGTTCTTGCAGATTTTTTTGACAGAAGGTCTAACTTTCATTTACCGAGCTTCCGTAGGAAGCGAAGGTGGAGATGAAATTTCAATTTCATCGACCACCGAGTTTTAATTTATAAGTTCGATGAGATAAATCTCATCTCTCACTACTTTTCCCTATAAACTATTCTTCCTCTAGTGGAGTCATACGGGCTCAACTCAACTGTAACCCGATCTCCGGGCAAAATCTTGATTCGGTACATTCTAAGTTTCCCTGCCAAGTGGCAGAGAATTTCTTCGCCCGTATCCAACCTCACTTTAAAATGAGTACTGGGCAGAGCTTCTAAAACTCGACCAGTTTTCCTCAAATCTTTTTTATCCATTTAAGACCGATGGTTTACCTGAGGTGAAAGAAGAGAACAAGTTTCTCTTCGCTCAGGCAATTATTTAGATTAGCAAAAAAGATTAATTTAGTCAACCCTTAATTGAAGCTCTATTTTATCTATGTCCTGGGGCACCTTTCTCACCCAAAAGGGCCAAAATTCAATCTTCGTTTTGGTAATAGCTGGCTGGTTTTCCAGAAAGATCTTTGTTTCCAAAAGAGATTTTCCCCGGAGATTGTTTTTCAAACTAACCAAGTCAAGGTCAGAATAGGTTTTAGCCGAAATGTCCAGAGAAAGAATTACTTTGCCTGTTTCTAGATTAACTGTCTCTGCATCATACTCTATCTTTAAACTGGGAGCATAAAGGTTTAGACCTTCTCCAATCTGGGAAACAATGAAATCCTTTACAAAATCCTCCAAATCTTCTTTCTGAAAAATCAAAACTTCTGATTTGGCCTTGATTTGAAAATTAAAGCTTTCCACTTTATCTCCCGCTCTGGCTAAAGACAAGGTCTCCACCACTTGAGTTAGCAAGGTCTTCTTAATGTAATTGATCTCTTTTTCTGCTTCCAGGGCTGTAATTAATGCCTCCTCTGACTCTGTTTTTGCTCTTTTATCCAAAGAACTCTCTGCCTTTCCCAGGTCTTCTTTGGTCACCTGGGTCGCCTCTTGAACCTGCCCTCCTGCCATTGAATCAAAGGATTTAGCATAAAACTTAGTGTATTTTTCAGTTCCGGCAAATCCAGGAATAGAAAAAGTGGAAGGACCAATATTATAATCTTCTCCTGGCTGATCTGCCACAACTTCAATGTCTGTTTCGCCCGGAACCAGCTTCCCTCCCTGATAGCTACCCCCAGGCACTGTTACCCTAGTTGGAGTTCGAAAGAGTCTTCCGTTAGCTGAAACAAAACGAGTGGTTGCCACTAAAACCTGGGGGCTAGTAGAGTATTCGTTGTAGACCCGGAGAGTTCCTTGAGCTTTGGTTTCTTTCAAAACAGTGCCTGTGGCTGGAAACTTTTCAGTAATAGTTTTTGTTTTCTCAAAAACTTGTCCTGGAATAAGAGCTGCCTTAAAATCGGCTAGGCTAGCTGTTTTATCAACCGTCACCTTTGTTTTCAAAGATAAAGGTTCTGTTTCAGGCCAAACTTGAATTTTAGCTGTAGCTAGATTTAAAAAGAGAAAAGTCAAAACCAGAATTAAGGCTCCTCCGCCAAATACCCAAACTATACCTTTGATAGCGGGCCTGGGAGCTTTCTCTTTCTTAATAATAGCCTCTGGCTTCTTTTTAAAAACAAAGGCCTTCTCTTCTTTCTGGGGAGAAAAAATGTCAACTACCTTTTTTTCTTGCATAAAGCAAAATGCTTTTAATAAGATATTCTATCAAAAAATATTCTACTTTAAAACTGCTCTAATCCTCCTGACACCAGAACCAGAGGATTCTTCCTTTGTTATTTGGAATTCTCCCAGTTCAGAGGTTCTTTTGACGTGAGGACCAGCACAGATTTCCCGGGAAAAGCCATCTATTGAAAAAACACTTACTCTTTCTGGATACTTCTCTTGGAAAAAAGCTAAAGCCCCAAAGTCCAAGGCTTCTTGATAGCTCATTTCTTCTCTTTTCACTTCCAAATCTTCTTTTATCTTTTTATTGACCAGATCTTCTACCTGCTTTAATTCTTTTTCTGTCATTTTCTGGGGATGAGAAAAGTCAAAACGCAACCTCTGGCTAGTAATGTCAGAACCCATTTGCTTAACATGTTCTCCCAAAACCTTTCTCAAGGCTGCGTGTAGCAAGTGAGTGGCAGTATGAAGTCTAACAGCTTCTGTCCCTGCCTCTTTCCCCACTCCTCCAAACTTACCTTCTCTGCCTGCCCGAGAAACTTGCTGGTGGGTTTTAAAAGCTTGCTCAAACCCTTTAGTATCTACCTTAACCTTTCTTTCTTGAGCCAGCTCTTGGGTCAACTCTAAAGGAAAGCCAAAGGTGTCAAACAAATGGAAAGCGCTCTCGCCACTAATGTCTCCCTGGGCGACAAGCTTTTCAAACTGCTTTATCCCCCGTTCCAAGGTTTTCTCAAACTTCTCTGTCTCATTCTGAATAACAGTAATAATCTCAGCTTGCTGCGACCCAAGCTCAGGATAGACACCTTTGTAAATCTGAACTGCTTCTTTAGCCAGAGGAATTAAAAAGTTCTTTTCCAAGCCCAAAAGCTTGGCATAACGAATGGCTCTCCTTAAAATCCTTCTTAAAATATATCCCCTCTCTAAGTTTGAGGGTAAAATACCTTCTCCAATCAAAAAAACAGCGCCCTTAATATGGTCGGCAATAATCCTCTGAGCTTTTTCATCCTTCCCTGGGATTTCTTTAAAAATAGGATAGAACAAGTCTGTCTCAAAAACACTCTCTTTCTTTTGAGAAATCATAGCCAATCTTTCCAGGCCCATCCCCGTATCTACTCCTTTTTGTTTTAAAGGGCTTAGGTTCTTATTCCTGTCGCAATAATATTCGTTAAACACCAAGTTCCAGAGCTCAACTCCTCCAATATGAATCTCAGTGGTTGGGCCGCAAGGTCCTTCTTCTCCAGTTGGCCCCCAGAAATTATCCTCTCTCCCACATCTTTTAATCTTATCTTCTCTAATACCCAAACTCTTCCAAATCTTAACAGATTCCTCATCAGCCGGCACATCTCTGTCACCTTCAAACACAGTAAAAGTGGCCCTTTCCAGAGGAAGTTTTAATTCTTTGAAAAGAAACTCATAAGCTAATTTTATTGCCTCTTCTTTAAAATATCCACCGGGCGATGAAGCCAAAGCTTCATTTTCTCCCTTCGCTAACTCTCGGGAAAAAGAAAAATTACCCAGCATTTCAATAAAAGTTAGGTGGCTCTCATCCCCCACTTCCTCAATATCAGAAGTTCTGAAACACTTCTGACAAGAGGCGACATTTTGACCAAAGGGAGAGTTCTTGCCCAAATAATAAGGTTTGAACTGCTGCATTCCAGCTGTTGTTAAAAGGCAGCTGGGATCTGTTGGGATGAGTGAAGAAGAGGGCACTATCTTGTGCCCTTTCTTTTCAAAAAAAGATAAAAATGCTTGACGGAGTTTTGGCGATGAAATTTGCCCCTTTCGGGGTTTGCTTTCATCTTTATCTGCGTTTTTGCTTCGCGAAAACTTGATGTTTGAATCCATAGATTAGGAGTACCTGTCAGCCACGGTTGAGGCGGCAAAAGATTCAGGCTTTATTTTGGGTTCAAAGCCATTACCTTTAATAAGTCCTGTCACCTCCTTGATCATATCTCTGGTTTTACCATTCTCTCCAATATCAGCGTGTATGTAGCGGAACTGATTTCTAAAAGATTGATTATTTAAATCCTTGGTCCTTATCTCAAACTGTTCCTTTAAATGAAGGGCCAGGTAGCAAGAAAGATAAACCTCTTCCAAAATCCTCTGTTTCCAGTTAAAGAACTTTCTCCCTTTGTAATCTATTCTCTTTAAGAAAAACCTTCCTCCCTCTCCAACCCGAAGAATAACAACAGCTAAAGGAAAGTGGGGTGTTTCTCCAGAAGAAGAGTCACAGCCAACAACGATATCATAAAACTTCTCTGGTTTGGCAGAGATGTAGCTAACCAACTCATCCACCACCTGCTCTAGCTTCAAATTACCCTTAGTTGGATTATAGAAATTGCCATTTAAGATGTTTTCCATACTCAACTTAGTTTATCAGAATTAAGCTAGAAAATCAATGTTCTTTATTAGTTGCAAAAACTCCTTAGCTTTCAAAGAAACTCCCCCAACCAAAATCCCGGCAAACCCAGCTTTCTTAATATAGTCTCTGGCATTTTCAGAATTAACACTTCCACCATACAAAATCTTATTGGTTCCTGCTCTCTTTTGAATTTCTTTCCTCATTCTTTCTGCTTTGGCCAGAGTACAAGGACGGCCTGTCCCTATAGCAAAAAGGGGCTCGTAGGCTATAATCAAACCCTTACTATTCTGAGAAATTTGAGAAAGTCTATCAACACACAAGATTGGCTTCAACCCCACTCTCTTTGCTCCTCTTATTTTCTTTTCTATCATCTCATCCGTCTCTTTCTGGTTTTTCCTTCTTTCTGAATGGCCGATGATAGCATACTGGCAACCCAAGTTTTTTAGCATTTGAGGGCTGATTTCTCCAGTAAAAGCTCCTTTTCCCTCCCAAAAACAGTCTTGCGAGCCGAGGCGAAGTCCGCCGAAGCCTTTGACAAAGGCGGAAGCTCCTAGAATGGGCAAATAAACAAAAGGCGGGCAAATGACTAACTCAACACATTTAACTCTCTTTGTCCCTTGTTTAACTTTATTAAAAAGCTTCTTGGCCTTTGCCAAGGTTTCTGGGTTCATTTTCCAATTAGCAACAATTAGGGTTTTCATTGTTTAGCAAGCTTTAATTTTATTAGTTCGATGAGATAAATCTCATCTCTCGCCTCAATTCATA
>CAZCSH010000001.1:27000-35780 GCA_964501545.1 uncultured Candidatus Saccharibacteria bacterium | reverse complement strand
AAGCGTAAGTTTCATAGTTTTTAATAATGAATTTTTGTTAAAAAGACCTTGGCGGAAGGGGTGGGATTCGAACCCACGGTACCTTTTGAGCACACGGTCTTTCCAGGACCGCCAGTTAAACCACTCCTGCACCCTTCCGTAATTTCTCGTTTATAAATGCTTTTATTCTATTTAAGTGGTAATGTCCAAGTAATGGATATCCGATTTCCATTATTTTAAATTTTCAGTGAGCGTAAAGCGCTAATTCTCTCTTCTACCGGGGGATGGGTCATAAATAATCTATGGAGCCAAGACCTGCTTTCTTTTCCCCGAAAAGGACTGGCAATGTACAAGTGAGAGTTGGCGTCATTCGCCCCTGCTAAAACATTAGGGTCTGCCGAAATCTTTTCCAAAGCCCGAGCTAATCCTTCAGGATACCTTGTTAAAAGAGCGCCGGAAGCATCTGCCAAAAACTCTCTTTTTCTGGAAATAGCCAGTTTTATCAGGTTGGCAAAAATGGGAGCTAAAATGGCCAGAGCTAAAGCCACTACAATCATAATAGCTCCTAATTGACCGCTATCTCTACTGTTTCTTCTACCTGCTCCTCCCCAAAAACTAATTCGAAAGAAGAAATCTGTCATAATAACTATCATACCAACCAAGACGACTACTGCTGTCTGCAACAACATGTCTTTGTTCCCAATGTGAGACAGCTCATGAGCTATTACTCCCTCCAGCTCTGCCCTCTCTAACTTATCTAATAATCCTTTGGTCACAGCGACCACGGCGTGTTTGGCATCTCTGCCTGTAGCAAAAGCATTGGGCTGGCTAGAATTAATAATATAGATTCTGGGTAAAGGAAGCCCTGCTGTAATAGAGAGGTTCTCAACCAGCCTGTACAATTCTGGATTATCTCTCTTTTCAATGGGTTTTGCCTTGGTCATTGCCAAAACCACTTTATCAGAATACCAGTAGGCAAAGAAATTAATGAGAATACTGAGAATAACGGCTAGCCAGAGAACAACTGAACTGCCCAGAAAATAAGAAATAACCCAGCCCACCCCAATTATTAATAAAAGAAAAAAGAACAAATAAAACCAAGTTTTCCGAACATTGCTTTCGGCCTGAGTATAAAGGTTCATGAATATATTTAAAACTTAACCGAAGGAACTTCTCGAGCTCCGCTCTCTGCCTCAAAAAACTCCATCAGCTTAAAACCCAAGATAGTGGCCACCAGATTTACAGGAAAACTCTCTATCTTTGTGTTTAAATCCCTGACATTGGTGTTGTAAAAACGGCGGGCTGCCTGAATTTTATCTTCTGCGTCCCGAAGCTCTCTTTGCAACTCCAGGAAGTTAGTAGAAGCTTTTAAATCAGGATAGCTTTCTGCTACAGCAAACAAGGATTTCAAAGTAGAACTTAGCTGGTTTTCAGCAGTCTCCCTTTCTTTGACGCTCTTGGCCCCCATAGCTTGAGCCCTAGCTTGAGTTACCTTCTCAAACAGCCCCCTCTCATGGCTGGCATAGCCCTTAACTGTTTCCACCAAATTAGGGATTAAGTTGTACCTTCTTTTTAGCTGAACGTCTATGTCTGACCAGGCTTCTTTGGCCCTGTTTCGCAAG
Organism: uncultured Candidatus Saccharibacteria bacterium; assembly: GCA_964501545.1. GTDB lineage: Bacteria > Patescibacteriota > Minisyncoccia > Minisyncoccales > RBG-13-42-11 > CAZCSH01. Next base: position 34,179 of record CAZCSH010000001.1, on the reverse strand, counting down.
GTAATTAAGCGGTTATAAGCTAAAATTATCCAGAGAACTATTAAGCCCAGGATAATTAGAATTATTTTATACCATTCCATAATGAAAAGTTCTTAAGAATAAAAAAATGCGACCTATCACCAGTATAACTAAGAACTCCCCCGATTTCAAGCCGGAGAAGTTCTTAATTTAAAACCTAATTCCTCTTTAGTATTCAGCTCCCATTGAAGGTATTTGAGGAGTGTTGTCTTTCTTTTGAGGCAACTCGGCGACAACAGCTTCTGTGGTTAAGAACATTGAAGCGGCTGAAGCGGCATTTTCTAAAATGGTTCTAATAACTTTAGTAGGGTCTATAATTCCGGTTTTAATTAAATCTCCATATTCCATTTTTTGAGCATCAAAACCAGAATTCCCACCCATCTCCTTCACTTTGGCCACTACTACTGCGCCATCCAAGCCAGCGTTTTCAGCAATTTGCCTGATTGGTTTCTCTAAGGCTCGCTTTAAAATATTCAAGCCGGTTTTTTCATCGCCATCTAATTCAATTTTTTCTAAAACCGGAATAGCATTTAAAAGAGGGACCCCGCCACCCGGTAAAATTCCTTCTTCAACTGCTGCCCTCGTGGCATTTAAAGCGTTTTCTGTTTTTTTCTGTCTGGCTTTTTGTTCAACTTCAGTGGCTGCTCCGACTTTGATTACCGCAACGCCACCTGATAATTTTGCCAATCTTTCTTCTAATTTTTCTTTGTCAAATTCTGATTCGGTAGTTTTTAATTCCGCTTTTATCTGCGCGATTCTCTTTTGAACTTCTCCTGGTTTATTTTCTTGTCCCCATCCACCAATAATAATAGTATTTTCTTTAGTTGAAATTACTTTTTTAGCCTCCCCTAAATCACCCCAATCTGCATTTGTCAAATCGCGTACATCTGCATTTTCTACTTTTTTACCAATCTCCTCAGAAAGTACAGTTGTCCCTGTAATTTTAGCGATATCTTCCAGCATTTCTTTTCGCCTATCGCCAAAACCAGGAGCTTTGATAGCTAAAGTATTAAATGTCCCGCGAAGTTTATTAATTACTAAAGTAGCCAAAGCCTCGCCTTCTACTTCATCAGCAATGATCACCAAATCTTTTGCACCTTTTTGAGCTAGTTTTTCAAGAATGGGCAATATTTCCTGTATGGATGAAATTTTTTTATCTGTAATTAGAATGCGGGGATTTTCATACACTGCTTCCATTCTTTCGGCATCAGTAATCATATAAGGAGAAATGTACCCTCTATCAAATTGAAGTCCTTTTACAATTTCTTTTTCCAAACCAAATTTCTTCGATTCTTCAACAGTAATGACTCCGTCTTTGCCGACTTCTGCAAAAATATCGGCAATTAAATTTCCAACTTCCGGATCCAAGCTGGCAATGGTCGCCACCTGGGCAATCTCTTCCTTCTGGGAAATGGGCTTTGAATTGGTTTTTAAATAATCAATCACTGCTTTTACTCCTTTTTGAATCCCTCGCTTTAATGCCAAGGGATCGGCTCCAGCTGCCACATTTTTTAAACCTTCAGAAACTATGGCCTGGGTTAAAACAACGGCGGTGGTTGTTCCATCTCCAGCCGCATCACTTGTTTTTTCTGCTACTTCTTTTACAATTTCTGCTCCAAGATTTTCAACTTTGTCTTCCAATTCAATTTCTTTGGCAATAGTAACACCGTCATCGGAAATATCCGGAGAACCAAACCCCTTGTCCAAAACAACCAATCTTGCTTTAGGACCCAGGGTTACCTTAATAGCGTCGGTTATTTTATCAATGCCAGCCATTAATTTTTTTCTGGCAGCTTCATTAAAAAGAATTTGTTTTGCCATAGTAGTTATTCAAGAATTGCTAATATATCTTCTGCTTTTGCGATTAAGTATTCTTTGTCCTCAATCTTTATTTCCTGAGGAGCATATTTAGTAAATAAAACCTTATCTCCCACTTTAACATCAAGGGGAATGACTTTACCAGAAGAAGTTGTCTTGCCGGGACCCACCGCAATAACCTTGCCCTGCTCAGGCTTTTCTTTTTCTGCTACATCAGGAAGCAAAATGCCGGTCTTAGTTTTTTCTTCTTCTTTCATCGGTTCAATTAAGATGTGGTCTGATAAAGGTTTGATTTGCATATTATTTGTTAGTTCTTTAATGACTAAATTCAACTATAATGGAATTGAGAATTTTGTCAAGAGTTAGACAACAGATTTCAAGTATTGTCCGGTGTAGCTCTTTTTGTTTCTGGCAATCTCCTTGGGTGTTCCCTCTGCCACAATCTTGCCTCCTTTATCTCCGCCTTCTGGGCCCAAATCTAAAACCCACTCAGTATTCTTAATAATGTCTAAATTGTGCTCAATGCATAAAACAGTATTTCCTTTATTAACCAGCTCTCGCAAAACAAACAAAAGCTTTTTAATGTCATCTGGATGGAGCCCGGTGGTTGGTTCGTCTAAAATATACAAGCTCCTGCCAGTGCTCTTTCTGGAAAGTTCTGCTGCCAGCTTAATTCTCTGGGCTTCTCCACCAGAGAGAGAAGGAGCAGGCTGTCCCAACTGCAGATAACCCAAACCAACTTCATTCAAAGTCTCTAATTTATCTGCCAATCCTGGAATGTTCTTGAAAAACTCAAGAGCTTCTTCTACTGTCATTTCCAAAACCTGAGAAATGTTCTTTCCTTTGTATTCAATAGATAAGGTTTCCTGATTAAACCTCTTGCCTTTGCAGTCTGCGCACTGAACATAAACATCTGGCAAAAAGTACATCTCAATCTTCTTAACTCCTTGCCCCTCACAGGCCTCACACCTTCCTCCTTTTAAGTTAAAGGAAAAGCGGCCTGGCAAATAACCCCTCACCCTTGCTTCTTTGGTCCTGGTAAAAAGGTCTCTTATATAGGAAAAGGCACCGGTGTAGGTAGCTGGATTACTTCTCGGGGTACGGCCAATGGGTGACTGGTCTACTAAAACTACTTTATTCAAATGCTCCCTGCCTCTTATCTCTTTATATTGCCCTGGTTCATCTTTAGCTTTGTAAAACTGCTTTAAGAGGGCTCTGGCTAAAATATCATTCATAAGAGAGCTCTTGCCCGAGCCCGAAACTCCGGTAATAGAAACAAACTTATTCAAAGGAAACTTAACATCAATATTTTTTAAATTGTGCTCTTTGGCTCCTTTAACAACCAAATAATTTTGAGGATTGGACTTTGTTTTTATCTGATTTTTAGCTTCCACCTTCTTCCTGCCTGATAAATATTCCCCGGTTAAAGTCTTGGACCTCATTAAACTCTTTGGCGTCCCTTCAAAAACAATCTTGCCTCCGTGCTTCCCTGCTCTGGGACCTACATCTATTATCCAATCAGCAGCTTTTATGGTTTGGGGGTCATGCTCTACGACCACTACAGTATTGCCTAAATCTCTCAACTTCTTTAAAGTCTCAATCAGCCTTCCTTGGTCTCTGGGATGGAGACCAACGGAGGGCTCATCTAAAATATACAAAACCCCAGTTAGTTTGGAGCCTATTTGAGTGGCCAGCCTAATTCTCTGTTCTTCCCCGCCTGCCAAAGTGTCAGCTTTCCTGTCTAAAGTTAAATAATCCAAACCAACATCTATTAAAAACTGAAGGCGGTTTATTATTTCTTTGACAATGGGCTGGGCAATCTTAAATTCATTCTCTTTCAGCTTCAGTTTAGAAAAGAAGTTCTGGCTTTCACTAATAGCCAAAGTCACAACTTTATTTATGGATTTTCCAGAAATGGTTACAGCCAGAGCTTCGGGCTTTAACCTCTTACCCTGACAGACCTCACACCGCTTCTCCACCATGTACTGTTCAATCTCTTCTCTAGTATATTCTGAATCTGTTTCATGATACCTCCTTTCTAAATTAGGTATTACTCCTTCAAAAAGCAAGTCAGCTTTAGCTGACGAAGCTGAAGAAGAGGATTTATCCTCTTCGCCTACCGAGCCTATTTCATCGCCTTTCTTTTGCCCTCCGTTTCCGTAAAGTATCAACTCTACCACTTTCTTGGGCAAGTCTTTAACCGGCACGTTCAAAGAAAAATTGTGTTCTTTGGCCAGGTCCTGGAGCTGCCACCAAAAGTATCCTTGTCTGCCTATTTTGTGGGAAGCGTGAGCCCAAGGGAAAATAGCCCCTTCCCCAATTGTCAGATTGGAATTAGGAATAACTAGGTCTGGAGCTACTTCTAACTTCTTTCCTAACCCCTGGCAAACAGGACAAGCTCCATAGGGCGAGTTAAAAGAAAAAAGGCGGGGTTCCAAAGCAGGCAAGGAAAGACCGCACTTCTCACAAGCGAAGTGCTCGCTAAAAACCATCTCTTCTGCTTTCTTTTTAGAATCAAAGGAAACTATAGCTATGCCCTTGCCCAACTTCAAACCAGTTTCCAGAGAATCAACTAATCTCGATTTGTCAAGGTCTTTGGCCAAAACTAATCTATCAACCACCACCTCAATATTGTGCTTTTTCTTTCTGTCAAGGGCTCTCTCTAAAATCTCTTCCACTCGATGAACAATGCCATCCACCCGAACCCTGACAAACCCCCCTCTACTAATCTCTTCTAAAACTCCCATGTGTTCTCCTTTTTTTCCACGAACAACAGGGCCTAAAATAGTAAACTCTGTTCCTTTTGAGAGCTTTAATATTTGATCTTTTATCTGGTCTATTGTTTGGCGAGAAACCTCCTTTCCACATTTTGGACAATGAGGTATGCCTATGCGAGCAAACAGAAGACGGAGATAATCATAAATCTCGGTAATTGTTCCGACAGTGGAACGAGGATTGTGAGCTGCTTTTCTCTGGTCTATGGAAATGGCAGGAGAAATACCTTCTATCCTATCAACATCGGGTTTGTCCATAACCCCCAGAAACTGACGAGCATAAGCAGACAATGATTCAACGTATCTTCTCTGACCTTCAGCATACAAAGTATCAAAAGCTAAAGAGGACTTGCCAGAACCCGAAATTCCAGTAATGACGACCAATTTATTTTTAGGTATATCAACATTAATATTTTGGAGGTTGTGTACTCGCGCTCCTCTTATCCTGATAAAATTACTTGCCCCGTTAGAAATTGAAGATTTTCTAATGGGGTGAACTCCGGCTCCTCGAATTTTAATAATATCTTCTGGCATGGCAGTCCCCTATTATACTCCAACTATCAAGAAAATTCAATAGATAAATAATAACCCTTGACTTTTTACACATTTTAGGTTAAATTAACCCGTACAACTCAACCAAGGAGGAAAAAGTGAAAGGAAGACTAACGATCGGGTTTTTGGTAGCTTCTCTGTTCTTGCTGCTCGTTGCTCCCTTAGCCTGTGCCAGAGCACCTTTAAAACTTAGCGACGTGAAGCAGGGAAAGATAACGGCCCAGGAATACCTTGATTATCTAGCCAAAAACGTCCCCGAGCTGAAACAAGCAGGCGATTCCGGGATACTGGAGGGCATTATTTATAATCCTCCCGAAGATAACCTGCGAGTAAAATTGAACAATTTGCTCCGGGAATGTCTAAACGGAGAGAAATTAGAAGAGGCGACGAACGATTCTCTGAAATCGTTCAGAGAGGACAAAGAAAAAACAGTCTTTAGGGTCTTGCCCGCTCTTACATATCTGTCTGGCAAACATTGCTCCCTATATATCCTGGGATATCCTTTGCTCTTGATGGAAGCCCAAACTGATGCTGATGTTGAGAATATGCTCTTACATGAACTCCAACATGTTAGAGATGTCTACGAAGGAGTGCGTCTTAACGGCTACTTCATCGGCTGGCAGCAGTTCGAGGCAAATGCGACAGTAACTATAGGTTTCTGGAAGTCCCTCTTGGAGGTCCGGGCCTACCACCTTGAGCTGGTGAACATCTTCTTGGAGCTTAAGAAGAACGAACACATAGAGAAGACATATAGTCTACCCTATATGACGGCCGTGGCCCTGAGCTATGGTGAATACTACAACGAGCTGAAGAAGATAGCTGCGGCCCCTTTAGAGGTCTCAATGGCCACAATTCAGCTGGAACAATATCAGGATATTGTTCCTACTTTCCTGGGAGAAGACCTGCTCTTAGAGTTTAACATGGAGGGCCAGAAGGCCGCCCTCAAGTTTATTAAGCAGGAAGAATAATGGGTGGAGAAAACTCCACCCATCTTTTTTGGAGGGTGTAGTATATAATGAAAATATGAAAAAGGAATACATTTGGATTGTCTTAATAATAGCCTTACTGCTGGGGGCTGGTGCTTGGCTAAGCCAAACAAAAACTAGGTCCGGCCAAGAAGAAGTTGCAGAAAAAGAAAGTGTTAGTATTTTATTGGTTGGAGATATTATGCTTGACCGGGGAGTAGAATACATGGTTGAAAAATATGGAGGCGGAGATTTTAATTTTCCCTTTTTGAAAATAGCTGACACTTTAAAAGAAGCAGACATCACCTTTGGAAATCTGGAAGGACCAATTTCCGATAAAGGCGAGAAGGTGGGCAGTATTTATTCCTTTAGAGCAGAACCTGAAGCTGTAGAAGGTTTAGCTTCAGCTGGGTTTGATGTCTTATCCTTAGCTAATAATCATGCGTTTGATTATGGGTTTGAAGCTTTGGAAGATACAATTATAAGAATAAAGGACGCCGGAATGGAGTACGTGGGCATCGGCCCTGCTCTGATTAGAAAAGTCAAGGGTTCAACAGGTTCACCACTGAGAGTTGCTTTTTTGGCCTACACCAACCTTGGCTCTCCCTATTGGGGGTTGAACTGGGCTGACTGGAACAATCTTGAGGATATTAAAAAAGAGGTGGAAGAAACAAAAGCTAAAGCAGACGTAGTGATAGTTTCTCTACACGCAGGGGAAGAATACACAGAAAAACCCAATGATTTCCAAAAAGAGTTTGCCAAAGCGGTAATTGACTCGGGAGCCGATATCGTAGTCGGCCACCACCCTCATGTTATTCAACCGAATGAAAAATACCCTTCGATAAACTCAGGGCAAGCCGGCTACATTTTCTACAGTTTGGGGAACTTTGTCTTTGACCAGGGGTTTTCTGAAGAAACAATGAAAGGCCAAATGGTGAAAGTTTTAATTGAAGATAAGAAAATAAAAGAAGTTGTCCCAATAAACATTAAAATCAACAAATATTTCCAGCCTGAAATCTCAAACTAAGGCCAGCTTAGTTTCTATATTGAAA
>CAZCSH010000001.1:19515-26900 GCA_964501545.1 uncultured Candidatus Saccharibacteria bacterium | reverse complement strand
TATGGAGAAATTTAAATATCTCTCAATCAAAGATATCTCCAAGCTCCCAAAAGCAGCAGGAGTCTACTGTTTTAAGAATAGTAAGGAGACATTATATATAGGTAAGGCAGCTAACATCAGAGAAAGGGTAAAAACCCACTTAAAGCTAACCGCTTACCGGGATAATCTTTTTATTAACCAGGTAAAGAAAGCGGGCTACATCAAAACTAACTCAGAGATAGAAGCCCTTATTTTAGAGGCTAATCTCATAAAAAAAGTCCAGCCCAAGTATAATGTTGTTTGGCGGGATGATAAGAAATACTTCTTTGTCGCTAGAACCCAAGAGGACTTCCCCAGAGTTTTTATTACCCACCAACCCAGAACAGAAGTCAAAGGACCAAAGTATAAACTCAACCAAAACCAAATTATAAAATCCTCAACCTTATTAAAAGCAACTTACATTGGACCTTTTGTTGACGGCCGGGCCTTAAAGCAAACCTTAAACAGCCTCAGAAAAGCATTCCCTTTCAGGTCTTATAGAACCCTTCCCAAAAAACCTTGCCTCTGGTATCAGCTGGGCAGATGCCCCGGTCCCTGTCTTTTAAACTCATCTCTGGCTCAGCAGATACCAGCTCTGGGGAGGAAAATAAAAAAAGAGTGCCAAGATAACGCCAGAAACCTCTTTAAAATCCTCCAAGGCAAAAGGGTCCAAGTCTTAAAAATCCTTAAAAGAGAGATGAAAGAACTTTCTAAGAGAGAGGATTATGAAAAAGCTGCCAAAATCAGAGACCGGATTAACTCCCTTGAAAAAGTTATCTCCCATAGCCAAGTTTTTGGACCTCTTGAGGATTATCTTAGCCAAGCTAACCTTCAGAAAATCTTGAAGTTGAAAAAGGCAGTTAGCCGGATAGAAGCTTATGACGTTTCCAACATTCAAGGCAAAGAGGCAGCAGGCTCTATGGTTACATTTATTAAAGGAGCTCCAGATAAAAATCTTTATAGAAGATTCAGGATTAAGATTAGCGGGAAACCAAATGATACAGCCATGATAGGAGAGGTGTTATCCCGAAGGATAGGGCATCCTGAATGGGGCTGGCCAGACCTTATATTGATAGACGGCGGCAAACCTCAATTAAGCGCTGCTAATTCAATTCTCAGAGGAAAGATTCCAGTTATTGCCATAGCCAAAAGGAAAAATGAACTCTTCCTGGAAAAACAAAAAAAACCAATTCTTTTGAAAAGCTTACCCAGAGAAATCTTTAACCTTATTCTCCAGCTGAGAGATGAGGCCCACCGTTTTGCTCTCAGCTACCACAAAAAGCTGAGAAAGAAAACCTTGCTAAAATAATCTCCTCTTGTTATTATAGATAAATGCTCGGCTAAGCCGGGCTTAGTTGGAAAAATGAATCGTTTAATACTACAAGTCATAGCCGGCATCGCCAGTCTCTGGCTAGCAACCAAATTTGTTCCGGGCGTTGAATTCCAGGGGGAAATAAAATATCTTATTTTGGCGGGATTGGTTTTGGGACTCATTAACTTCTTTTTGAAACCCCTTTTGAAATTAATAACTTTACCCTTGAAAATTCTGACTTTCGGCTTATTCGGCTTGGTGATAAATATGGGGATTGTCTGGTTGGTAGCAGATGTTCTTTTCCCGCAAAACCTGGAAATTCATGGATTAGTTCCCCTTTTTTGGACGACGATTATTGTTTGGCTGGTTTCTCTCTTTTTGGGACTCTATAATCCAGGGGGAAAAGTGGCTGCTGAAAAATAACAATGCAAGAATACCTACCTTTAACTCAAATTGTAATAGCAATTGTCCTGATTGTTTTAATCCTCCTCCAACAAAGGGGAACGGCCTTGGGTTCAGCTTTTGGCCAAAGCGGGGGTTTTTACGGCACCATGCGAGGCATCCAGAAAAAGATATTTTTCGCAACAGTAGCCTTTGGTGTCCTCTTTGTCACTCTGGCTCTTTTGAACCTCTTTTTAAAATAAGAAATGTCTTCTTTTCTCTCATCTAAATTCCCTTCTAAATCCCAATGGGGACAGATACTTAAGGTTTTGAGCAAGAGAGAGAAAATGGTCTTTTTTTCTTTGCTCTTTTTGTTCTTGGCCAGCTCCCTGACCCTTTTGCTCAGTCTTTACTTAAAGAATACAGAAGTTGTACCAGCTAAGGGGGGAAGTTATACTGAGGGAGTGCTAGGCTCCCCTCGCCTTATCAACCCTCTCTATGCTCCAGCTTCTGATGTTGACAGAGACTTAAGCCAGCTAATATTCGCAGGCCTAATGAAATACAACAGCCAGGGCCAACTTATCCCTGAGCTAGCCAAAGAATATCAGGTTTTAGAAAATGGAACTGTCTATCAGTTTCAGTTAAAAGAAAACATTCTCTGGCAGGATAAAGAACCTCTAACTGCCGATGACGTTGTTTTTACCATAAAGGCCATCCAAAACCCTTCTTTTAAAAGCCCGATCAGACCCAATTGGCTGGGGGTTAAAGTAGAAAAAACAGCTGATTTAACTGTTCGTTTTGAACTCCAGAATCCCTCGGCTGTCTTTTTGGAAAACTGTACAGTCAAAATCATGCCAAAACACATCTGGCAAGAAGTCTCCTCTCAAAACTTTCCTTTATCAATCTATAACTTAAAGCCGGTGGGTTCGGGGCCTTATAAAGTGACGGAAATCAGCCAGGATAAAGAAGGAAACATTCGTTCTCTGAAGCTGGTTTTAAACCCTCTCTATCCCGGTTCCCTCCCCTCTATTGAAAAACTGACCTTTCTCTTTTTTGATGAAGAGAAAGAATTAATCAAGGCTTTCAAATCTGGAAAGGTCCAGGGCTTTTCCCTCTTTTCTTTAGAAAGCTACCAGCAACTTAAAAAAGATGATTTCCTGGAATACCAACTTTCCCTGCCAAGGTACTTTGCTCTTTTTTTCAATCCTGGGAAGTCAAAGGTCCTGGCAGAAAAAACTATAAGGGAAGCTCTCCATTGGGCTACCAATAAAGGAGAAATTATCCAAGAGGTTTTGCTGGGTAAAGGGAAGGTGGTAAACTCTCCTATCTTACCTGAGATTTATGGGTTTGAAGCTCCTACTAAAATATATGCTTTTGACCCTCAGCAAGCTAAAGACATTTTAGAAGAAGCAGGATACGCAGCAAAAGAAGATGGTCCCAGGCTAAAAGTAGTTAGTAAAACCCCTTCTTTCCAGTTCAAAAGCGATCTCCAGCTAGGCTCCCAAGGGACAGAAGTACAGGAATTGCAAAAATGTTTAGCCAAATATCCTGATGTTTACCCTGAGGGAGAAGCAACAGGTTACTTTGGTTCAAAAACAAAGTCAGCAATAATAATGTTCCAGGAGAAATATCGGGCAGAGGTTTTGGAGCCTTACGGATTAACAGCTGGCACGGGTAAAGTGTTAAAGGGCACCAGAGCGAAACTCAACGCAATCTGTTTTCCAGCGACAGAAGAACGCCTTTCTCTTGCTTTCACCTTAACCACCGTTGACCAGCCAGACCTTATTAAAACAGCTAATCTCCTAAAGGAGCAGTGGAAAGAGGTTGGAGTATATCTGGAAGTTGAGATTTTAGACATAGCTACTCTAGAAGAAGAGGTTATTAAGCCGAGGGATTATGAAATCTTACTTTTCGGGGAAGTCTTAACTGCCATCCCCGACCTTTATCCCTTCTGGCATTCTTCCCAAGTCAAAGATCCGGGCTTGAACTTGGCTAGCTATGAAAACAGTCAAGCAGACAAACTACTTGAGGGGGCTCGCCAAACACTGGTTGAGGCGGAAAGAAAAGAAGCTCTGGAAAAATTTCAAGAAATCTTCTTGAACGACATTCCTGCCCTCTTGCTCTACAATCCAGATTATTTGTATCTGGTTTCAGACAAGATAAAGGGGATTGAAGCTGGAATTATTACTGATCCTTCTCAACGCTTGGCTAGTATTGAAAATTGGTATATAAAAACAAAAAGGGCATGGAAATAAACCCCGTTAGAAATTACAAAATTAACGGGGATAATAAAACAAATTACTATGATGCCTAAAACAAGCAAAATTTCTAACGGGGTAAAAAAACTTGGAAAGCCAGATATGGTTCGTTCTGTCAAGGAGTTGAAGCAAGTGCTTCATGACCAAACATGGTTAAAAAAAGCTAAGAATTTTAATGTTTATTATGTCTGGCGAGGGGTTAAAGAGAAAAATGGTTTGCGCTACGACATTACCGTTATCCCGCCAAAAATGCTGGGAAAAGAATTCCCAAAAACAAAAGGCCACAAACATCTTAATAATTTTCAGGAGTTAATAACGGTTTTGGAAGGAGAAGCCTATTATCTTTCTCAGTTTGGAAAAGGTAATAAAATTGATAAGATTGAGGTAATAAAAGCCAAAAAGGGAGATTGGATAATCTATCCCCCCAATTCTGAGCACCTAACAATCAATCCTGGTAAAAAAAGGTTGGTTATGGCTAATTGGATATCTAAAAAATGCAAGAGCGATTATTCTCTTTTTGAAAAATATCAAGGAGCTGGTTACTATTATACTAAATCAGGCTGGCTCAAGAATAAAAATTACAAAAAAATGCCAAAACTACATTTCCAAAAACCTCTCAAACAGAAACCAAAGAATCTAGACTTTCTCTATGGCAGTTAAAAAAGCAGTAATTCCAATTGCTGGTTTGGGAACAAGATTTTTACCTTTGACTAAGGCTGTGCCCAAAGAGTTTCTTCCTTTGGTTGACAAACCCGTCCTCCAATATATTATTGAGGAAGCCCTGGCCTCGGGGATCAAAGAGATTATTTTCGTCAACCGGCCAGAAAAGAAAGGCATCTTAAAATACTTTAAACCTAATAAAAACCTAATTAAGACCTTGAAAAAAAGAAAGAAAGAAAGTATTTTGAAGGAATTAAAGAGGCTGGATAATATTTCAAAGAATATTTCTTTTAAGCAGGTATTTCAAAGAAAACCTTTGGGAGACGGACATGCCTTATTACAAGCTAAAAGCCTGATCGGAAAAACTGCCTGCGCTGTAGCCTGGGCAGATGATATTGTTGAATCAAAAACTCCCTGCTTCCTTCAGTTAATAAGAGTTTTTCAGAAATATAGAAGACCAGTCATCGCTCTTTCTCGCATACCAAAAGAAAGCTTCTCTTCTTATGGCCTGGTGGCAGGAAAGAAGATAGGCCCAAGGACTTACAGGTTAACTAAGATTATAGAAAAACCCCAGGTTAAAGAAGCTCCTTCTAACTTAGCCATTGTCGGGAGATATGTTTTGAACCCGGAAATCTTTGACTTCCTATCTAAAGCCAGATCCAACAAAAAAGGAGAAATAAGTATGTCAGATATTCTGGCTGAAAAGATCAGGGAAGGAAAAGAAATCTTGGGGTATGAGTTTGAAGGAAAGTGGTTAGAATGCGGCAATAAACTGGCTTACTTAAAATCCAACCTCTATCTTTCATTAAAACATCCTCAATTTGGCAAAGAGTTAAAGAAGTTTCTGAAGAAATAAGCGGACGTGGCGGAACTGGAATACGCGCTAGCTTCAGGAGTTAGTGCCGCAAGGCTTGTGGGTTCGAATCCCACCGTCCGCACAATGAACCCCGTTAGAAGTTCTTGGCAGAAAAAATTATAGAATTTTTTCTGTTCTCTAATAACGGGGTAAAGTTAAAAAGTAACAAAAGTCTGTTTGAAATCAACAATATGCTGTATAATGACAGACTTCTAACGGGGTGAAAAAACAAAATGATCTGAAAATTATACCCTTAGGAGGCCTGGGAGAAGTAGGCAGAAATATGACGCTCTTTGAGTATGAGGCTAAGATTTTAATTATTGATATGGGATTTCGCATGCCAGGGGAAGATATGCCAGGTATTGACTACATCATCCCCAATATCTCTTTTCTCAGAGGAAAGGAGAAAAACATCTTGGGCATTGTCTTTACCCATGGCCACTATGACCACATCGGAGCAGTCCCTTACTTAATAGATAGAATCTGGCATCCCAAGCTGGGGCTCTTTGCCTCGCCCTTAACCAGAGGGATACTCTTGAAGCGCCAGGAAGACTTTCCCAACCTGCCAAGGCTTAGGGTGACCGAGATCAGGGATGGTTCAAAAATAAAGCTTGGTCCTTTCCAGATTGAGTTTTTTCGCCAAAACCATAACATTCCAGATAATCTGGGTCTCTTTATCCAAACTCCGGTGGGCAACATTTTCCATACTTCTGACTTTAAATTTGACCCCAACCCGGTGAACGATAAACCAACTAATTATGAAAGGTTAAGAAATCTTGGCAAAAGGAATGTTTTGCTTTTAATGTCAGACTCTACCGGAGCTGAAGAAAAAGGACATTCCCTCTCGGAAAAGACGATTGAAAAGAACCTGGAAGAGCTTTTTCAGAGGTCTGGCGGCAGAATTATTGCAGCCACCTTTTCCTCTCTCATTAACCGAATCCAACAAATGATATCTCTTTCTGAAAAATATAAAAGAAAAGTGGCGATTGAGGGATATTCCATGAGAACCAATGTTGAGATTAGCCGAGCTTTAGGATATATCAAAACTAAAAAGGGTACCATTATCAAAACAAAAGAGATAAATAACTACCCTGACTCCAAAATCACCATCATTTGTACTGGAGCTCAAGGAGAAGAGTCGGCAGCCCTGATGAGGATTACCCAAAAAGAACACCCCCTCTTACGATTCAAGAAAGGAGATTCGGTTATTCTCTCTTCCTCTGTCATTCCGGGAAACGAAAGAACAGTCCAGAACCTAAAAGACGATATTCTCCGCCAGGGACCAAAAGTCTTTCACTACAAGATGATGGATATACACGCTGGCGGCCATGCCCAAGAAGAAGAACTGAAAGAAATGATAAGGATGATGGGGCCAAAGTTCTTATTGCCCATTCACGGCCAATACTCAATGCTGGCAGCTCATGCCGAAATTGCCAGAGAAATGGGAATGCCAGAGAATAACGCCATCGTCGCAGAAAATGGCCAGATTATTGATTTAAACCAAAAGAGAATTGCCATTGAGAAAAAAACTGTTCCCTCAAACTACGTTATGGTGGATGGTTTGGGAATTGGAGATGTCGGAGAGGTAGTTTTGCGGGACAGGCAGATGCTATCTCGAGACGGCATGTTTGTTATTGTGGCTGTGGTAGATAAACAAACTGGCAAAGTCAAGGGTTCTCCTGATATAATATCTAGAGGGTTTGTCTATTTGAGAGAATCAAAGGACTTGCTCAGGGATACTAGAAAAAGAGTGGTAGATATTATAAACCATGCTTCCGGTTCTGGGGGAGCGGTCAACTGGACAAACCTGAAAGAGGAGATTAAAAAGAAAATAGGCCAATTTCTCTTTTCTAAAACCGAGAGAAGGCCCATCATATTACCTGTAGTGATTGAAGTCTAA
>CAZCSH010000001.1:1735-19415 GCA_964501545.1 uncultured Candidatus Saccharibacteria bacterium | reverse complement strand
AATAAATTAAAGTTCGGTGGTCGATGAAATTAAAAATTTCATCTCCACCTTCGCCCGTTAAAACGGGCTCGGTCTATGAGGATATTTTCTGGAATACAACCTACTGGAGCCATCCATATTGGAAACTATGCCGGCGCCTTGCGCCAGTGGACGGAGCTCCAAAGAGAGAATGAGTGTATTTTTTGCATTGTAGATTGGCACGCTCTTACAATTCCCTATGACCCAAAAGCTCTCCAGGATTCCATTATTGAAAAAGCTATTGTTTATCTGGCAGCCGGCGTTGACCCTGCCAAATCCATTATTTTTGTCCAGTCTCAAGTCAAAGAACACTCAGAACTCTGCTGGTTATTAAACACCGTTACCCCAATTGGAGATTTAGAAAGAATGACTCAGTACAAGGAAAAATCAAGGAAGTTTAAAAACTATCTTAACGCTGGCCTCTTGAACTACCCAATATTAATGGCAGCTGATATTCTTTTATACCAGACAGAAATGGTTCCAGTGGGAGAAGACCAAAAACAGCATGTAGAATTAGCTAGAACTCTAGCCAGAAAGTTCAACCAAACCTTTGGCCAAACTTTCAAAGTGCCGGAGGTTAAACTGCCAAAACAGGGAGCTAGAATTATGAGTTTGCAAGATCCTCTAAAGAAAATGTCAAAGAGCGACCCTCCTGAAACTTATATTAGCTTGTTTGACGAGCCAGAAGAGATAAAAAAGAAAATAATGAAAGCTACCACCGACACGGGTAAGATAATTAAGTATGACCCGAAAAAGAAAGCTGGCATTTCTAACCTTTTAATAATATATTCCCTCTTTTCTGGAAAAACAGTTGGGGAAACGGAAAGAAAGTTCAAAGGAAAGGGCTATGCTGATTTCAAAAAAGCTCTGGCAGAACTGTTGGTTGATTATTTACAACCTTTCCGCAGAAAAAGAAAAGAGCTCCTGGCGAGAGAAGTCTATGTCAAAGAAGTTTTGAGCCAAGGAGCTAAACGAGCCCAGGTTCTGGCTACCTCAACCATGCAGGACGTCAGAAAGAAGATGGGGCTGGTATAGCCCAGCCCTATTCACCAAGAAGGGCTTCAATGTTAACATTTATTTTTGAGGCCCAATCCACTTCTTTGTAGTTGTGGAGTAGCTCCTTAATATAATTTCTTAAAAAGCTGTAGCGATCCTCTGTTTTTGCCTCAAATTTGACTGTCAGATAGGGACCGTTCTGGGAATAGCGAACCACAAACATTGCATCAGGAAAATCAATCCTTACCCCATCTCCTGCCCGTTCATCATCTATAACTTCTGCCCCCGGGAAATTCTGCTTAAGAACCGGGCTTATTTTTTTGATCAGCTCTACTTTCTTATCGTCAGCACAGTATAATTTAATCTCTGGGCTGGATAAATATTTAGGCAAGGAGTCAAGGGCTTCAGAGAGAGATTGATTGCTTTTAGCCAAGTAGCTCAACAGTCTTAAGGTTGAATAAAGACCGTCATCATGCGGATAAAATTTGTCTAAGAAATAAAAGTGGCCTGATAATTCTCCAGCGAATGAAGCTTTTTCTTGTTGAGCTTTGGCTTTAATAAATGAATGGCCGGTTCGCCACATTACGGCTCTACCCTTTTTCTCTTTAATAATATCGTCAACCACTTTAGAACAAAGAGTATTAAAAACGATTTTAGCTCCGGGCTGTTCTTCTAAAACAGCTGCTGAAAAAAGAGCTACTAAAACATCATTCCAAACAATATTACCCTTCTCATCCACCACACCAATTCTGTCACCATCAGAATCATAAGAAAACCCGAGATCAGCTTTTGTTTCTAATATTTTTTTAGATAATCTTTCAGCTGTTTTCCTTTCGGTCGGATCGGGTACACCAATTGGAAAAGAGCCATCCAGTTCGCAATGATTGCAAATGACCTGACAGCCAGCTTTTTCCAAAAGCTCAGGAGCAAAAGCTCCAGCGGTTGAATGAGCGGGATCAACCACTACCTTGAATTTTAAAGGAAGAGAAAATCTTTTAAGTAAATCTTTAAAATAAGGTTTTTTAACGTCTTTTTTTTCTACCCTGCCTTTTCCCTGTTTAAATTCTCCCTTCTCGGCAATCTCTCGTAATTCTTGAACCTCTTCACTCAGCATAGTTTGAGAGAGACCAGTAGCCAGTTTGAAACCATTGTACTCTACTGGATTATGAGAACCAGAAACTGAAACACAACCGCGGACATCAAAGTAATACTGAGCCCAATATATGGTACCAACTAGTGCTAATCCAATATCAATAACATCAACCCCAGTACTACAAATTCCCTTAATTATCGCCTGACTATAAGACTCACTACTCAAACGGCAATCACGACCAACAATTGTTTTTTTGATTCCTCGTTTTAACAAAAAGGTGCCATAGGCTTTACCTATACATTCAATAACCTGAGAATTCAAATCTTTGTCAACAAGACCTCGTATATCATAGCCACGAAATATATAAGGGTTGATTTTCATACTGATTTATTATATCATAACTTCATGAGTTTTTCAGTGGGCATTGTGGGCTTACCAAACGTTGGTAAATCAACCTTGTTCCAAGCCTTAACTCAAAAACCGGTAGATATTGCCGATTACCCCTTCACCACGATAGAACCAAATGTGGGCATAGTTCGGGTGCCAGATGAAAGATTAGAAAAGATAGCAGAAGTTATAAAACCGGAAAAAATAACCTCTACCATAATTGAATTCATAGATATTGCCGGACTTGTAAAGAATGCTCACAAAGGAGAGGGTCTGGGTAATCAGTTTCTAGCTCAAATCAGAAATTGTGATGCAATTTTGGAGGTAGTCAGAGCTTTTGGCCAAAACCCAAACCCAAAAGAAGACATTGAGACGATTAAGACCGAGTTTGAAATGAAAGATTTGGAAAGTCAGGAGAAAGAGAACCTTCTTTCAAAAAAACCTGTTATCTACGTCTTAAACACAGACGGCCAAACTCAATATCAACCCCCGGATGTTGAGCATTTGGTCTTAAACCTGAAAGAGGAATTAGATATCTCTGAGTTGTCAGAAGAAGAAAGAAAAGAACTAGGCCTTAAATCTAAACTTGACCAGTTGATTCTGGCAAGCTATAATATTCTTGACCTAATCACCTTTTACACAATAAAAGGAGGTAAGGAAACCAGGGCTTGGACATTAAAAAGAGGAGAAACCTGCCCCCAGGCTGGAGGAATTGTCCACTCTGACTTTCAAGAAAAGTTTATAAAAGCTGAGGTGATAAACTGGCAGAAGTTGGTGGAAGCTGGTTCCTGGTCAAAAGCCAGAGAAAAAGGCTGGCTCCAAACAGCCGGCAAAGAGTATATAATTCAAGAGGGTGATGTATTAGAGTTCAAAATATGAAGAACTACGAATTAACTTACTTAATATCTTCGAACTTGACAGAAGAAGAAGCAAGGGACCTTCAAGGAAGAGTAACAGCCCTTATTCAAGAAGAGGGAGGACTTTTGGATGAAAAAAGCACTCTTTTGAAAAGAAGGTTAGCTTACCCAATAGCAAAACAGGACCAGGCTTATCTCTCTGTTTTGAACTTCCAACTCTCTCCAGAAAAGCTCTCTAATCTGGAAAAGAAACTGAAAGAAGAGAGCCAGATTCTCCGTTATTTGATCGTTGTCAAAGTTCCTACCAGAGAAACTGCCATCCCTATCAGAAGGAGAATTCAACCAGTTCCTCTTTCTTCGGCTCCGGCACCAAGCGAGCCAAAAGAGAAAAAGGTCGAACTAAAAGAGATAGATAAAAAGTTAGAAGAAATCTTAGAAGAAAATTTATGAATCCCGTTAGAAGTCCTTGGCAGAAAAATTTTAATAAGATTTTTCTGTACCGAACAAACGGGATTATGAGAAGAAAATGAAGCTGTCTGAAGTTGACTGTTCTGGTCATATAAAGACAGACTTCTAACGGGATGAATTTTAATAAAGTAATTTTAGCTGGCCGTCTAACTAGAGACCCGGAAGTCAGAGCCCTGCCTTCAGGCCAATCAGTCACTTCTTTTGGTTTGGCTACCGATCGTTTCTATACTGACAAAGCCGACCAGAAACAACAACAAACAGAATTCCACAACATTGTCCTTTTTGGCAAATTAGCTGAAATAGCCTCCAAATATCTTAACAAGGGAGCTTTAGTCTTGATAGAAGGAAGGCTCCAAACAAGAAACTGGCAGGATTCAGCTGGCAACCGGCGCTCCCGAACAGAGATTGTTGGTGAAAGAATACAACTAGGACCGAAATCGGCCAGAGCCCAAACTGAGAACCAAAACCAAGAAAAACAAGCTCCAGCCCAAGAAGATATTCCTATTATCGAAGAAGACAATATTGACGTCAAAGACATCCCTTTTTAAAACATGGAGTGTTATTTTTGCCAAAGAAACATAAAACAGATTGATTTTAAAGAAACCCAACTTCTGCGTCGTTTTATTTCAGCCGCCGGAAAAATAAGGCCAAAAAAAAGAACTGGAGTCTGTTCCAGCCACCAAAGAAAATTAGCCAGAGCTATAAAAAGGGCTCGTAATCTAGCTCTCTTGTCACCGAGCTCTAAATAAGTAGAGCGAAGGTAAAGAAGAGGACTCCGTTCTCTTCGCTACCTACTTCCAAGTAAGAGACCAACTATCTTTTTAGCCATCTGAGGGTTCCCTCTTAGAAATTCTTTGCTCGCTTCCATCCCTTGACCCAGTTTTGCATCTTCAAACTGAAGCCAACTGCCGGCTTTTTTTATTACCCCGGCTTTTATTCCGGCATTTAAAACATCACCATAATAAGAAATCCCTTCGTTGTAGTAAATGTCAAACTCAGCTGTTTTGAAAGGAGGGGCAACTTTATTTTTAACTATTTTAGCTTTTATTCTGGAGCCTGTAATCTCATCTCCCTGTTTTATTTGGGCTATTCTTCGTAAATTTATCCTGACTGAAGCATAAAATTTTAGAGCTAATCCGCCCGGCGTTGTTTCGGGATTGCCAAACATCACTCCTATTTTCATTCTAGTTTGATTTAAGAAAATAACTACTGTCTTGGTTTTAGCAATAATACCAGACAGCTTCCGGCACGCTTGACTCATCATGCGGGCTTGAAGACCAATCTGAAACTCTCCCATTTCCCCTTCTATCTCAGCCCGGGGGACTAAAGCTGCCACAGAATCAATAACAATAACATCTACCTCGCCAGACCTGACCAGTGTTTCCACTATTTGAAGGGCTTGTTCTCCTGAATCTGGCTGGGATATTAAAAGATCGTCTATTTTAACTCCAAGCTTTTTTGCGTAATCAGGGTCTAGAGCGTGTTCGGCATCAATAAAAGCCGCTACCCCATTCTTTTTCTGGGCTTCCGCACAGACATGGAGAGCCAAAGTGCTTTTTCCCGAGCTTTCCGGACCAAAAATCTCAATTACCCTGCCCCGAGGCACGCCCCCCACTCCCAAAGCCAGATCAACAGAAATAGAGCCTGTAGATATAGCATCAACATCTACTGCCCTCACCTCTTTCAGTTTCATTATCGCTCCTTCTCCAAATCTTTGCTGGATTTCAGCCATAGCCTCTGCTAAATCCTTTTTCTCTTTCTTTTCTTTTTTCTTTGGCATAGCTATTATATTTTAAAGCTTTTTTAAACCTTTTGCCAATCTCCCTCGTCCTCTTCTATCTTATCAGTTCTCATTAATATTTCTCTGGGCTTGGCTCCTTCTCCAGGCCCAACCACTCCCTGCTCTTCTAACATGTCC
Source organism: uncultured Candidatus Saccharibacteria bacterium (assembly GCA_964501545.1). GTDB lineage: Bacteria > Patescibacteriota > Minisyncoccia > Minisyncoccales > RBG-13-42-11 > CAZCSH01. The sequence goes on along the minus strand of CAZCSH010000001.1, from coordinate 13,678 downwards.
AAGAGCCTGGCAGCTCTGGCGTAGCCTACTCTTAACCTTCTTTGTAAAAGAGAAGCAGAAGCTTTATGAGCTTCAAAAACTACCCTTTTAGCTTCCTCGTACAAAGGATCGTCTCCTGCCTCAAACTCGCTTTCAAAACTAGCTTCCTCTCCGGCTAGGGTTTTGGCCAAATCCTGAGCCAGATGGTTTTCAAACAAACCCTCTTCTATCTCAGCTTGGTACTTTTCTGCTTTAATAAAGTCTATTACTCGCTTTATCTCTTTTTCTGAAACATAGGCTCCCTGAATTCTTCTTGGCTTACTGTTCTCTGCAGAAACAAAAAGCATATCTCCCAAACCCAAAAGTTTTTCCGCTCCTGCCATATCCAAGACGGTTCTTGAGTCAACCTGGGAAGCTACTTGAAAGGTAACCCGAGAGGTAATGTTAGCTTTAATCAAGCCAGTAATTACTTCGACCGAAGGCCTTTGGGTAGCTACCACCAAATGAATGCCAACGGCTCTGGCCATCTGGGCTAATCTGACAATGCCAGCTTCTATCTCCCTGCCACGAGCTGCCATCAAGTCTGCTAACTCATCTATTATTAAAACAATGCAAGGCAAGGGAGCCTCTTCCCCTGTTCTCAGGACTTTTTCATTGTAGCTCCTAATATCTCTTGAGCCGTTGCCTGATAAGACCACAAATCTTCTTTCCATCTCAGAAACCAGCCAGCGCAGAGCATTTATTGCTCTTTGGGCATCAAAAATAACAGGAGCCAAAAGATGAGGGAGTTCTTTGTAGGTTGTAAACTCTACTCTTTTTGGGTCAATCAGAATAAACCTTAAAAGATTGGGTGAGTTTTGGTAGAGCAAAGATAAAATTAAACTGTTTAAAAAAATAGTTTTTCCGGTTCCGGTCGAACCAGCTACCAACAAATGAGGCATTCTAGACAAATCCGCATAACGAGGACTGCCAGCAACATCTTTGCCCAAAGCCAGAAACAAGTTGGAAGATGACTGTTGGAAACTGGGGCTGGCTAACAAGTCTCTCAAGCGAACCTGGCATCTTATTTTATTGGGCACTTCTATTCCAACCAGGGATTTCCCTGGAATGGGAGCCTCAATGCGAATTGGGTGGCTGGCCAAAGCTAAAGACAGGTTATTGGAAAGAGTAGTAATTTTAGAAAGTTTTATACCCTCAGCTGGTTTCAGAGTATATTGAGTAACAGTGGGGCCTATGCTTACTTCTGACATTTCAACCCCTATGCCAAAGTTCTCCAAAGTCTTTTTAATAATAGCTGAGTTGGTCACAATGTCTCCGGCTGTAGGTTTTCCTTTGTCTGTTTCAAGCAGGTCCAAAGAAGGAAGTTTATACTCCAGTCCTCCAACGCTCAAGCCAGGCTTTGGAACTGGCTTTGTTTTCATTTCCAGACCAGGCTCCTCTGCTTTTTGAAAGGCTTCTTTAGGCCTGGACTCAATCTCCTCTACCTTAAACTTTGGGGCAAAGATCTTCTTGATTAAAGAAGGCTTTTCCTCTTTCCCTTCTTTCAAACCGGTTTTTGGTTCCTTTAATAAGTGCCAAAAGATAAAAAGGCTGGAACTGATGACGAAAGCGAAGATGATTTTAGCTACCAATCCTCCAAAAAGGCCTAAGAAAGGAAAGCCAACAACGAAACCCAACCAACCACCTTCTTTCACCCCAGGGTAAAGGCTTTCCAAGATTCCAGAAATGCCGACAATCAAAAGAAGAATACCCAAGAGAGCAGGTCCCAAAGCGTTTTCATAACGAGCCCGGAATAAAACTAGCCCCCCTAAAGTCAATATCAGGGGGATAGCAAAAATAGCCTTACCTGCCAGAAAAGTAAGACCTGTAATAATTGCTCTCCCTGCTACCCCGGCTAAGCCAAAAAAGCTCAGGCTAACAATAAGAGCCACCAAGAGAATGACTAATCCTAAAATCCATTTCTTAACTTCATGAGAGAAGAAGTCTTCTTTGTGATTAGAGTTCTTTCTTTGTTTTTTTGCTTTCTTTTTCCTGGCCATCTTTTTTCATTTTACCCCGTTAGAAAGCCCTTGTCTATTTGGTTAATTAAAGCAAAAATGATTCTAGCTTTTTGGTTTTGTTCTTTCTAACGGGGTTTTAGCATTTTTCCTAGTAAGGAAGCCAGTTCCAGCCGGTATCAGTTTTCCAATAATAACATTCTCCTTGAGTCCTCTTAATTTATCTTCTTTGCCTTCCAAGGCAGCTCTGATTAGAACTCGGGAGGTTTCTTGAAAAGAGGCGGCTGAAAGGAAACTGTCTGTAGTTAAAGCGACTCTGGAAATGCCAAGTAATATGGGAACTGCTTTTATTGGGTTTTTCTTTTCTTTTTTAAGTCTGGCGTTCTCTTCCAAAAATATAGCTCTTTCAATCACATCACCTGGCGAAAAGACAGAACCACCTTGATCCCCGACCCGCATTCTGGAGAGCATCTGGCGGCAAATGGTTTCAATATGTTTATCGTGAATCAAAGCTCCCTGGGAAACATAAATCCTTTGGATTTCTTTGATAATGTAGCGCTGAGTAGCCTCTGCCCCTGCCATTCTAAAGAACTCCTTTAAATCCAGACTTCCCTCGCACAGCTGCTCTCCCTTTTTTACCTCCTGACCAGGCTCTACCCAAGGAGTAGCTTTAGCTGGAATCTTGTATTCTATCACCTCAGCTTTCTGGCCTGTGGCTTTTGAGTTTTTGGCTTTTATTCTCACTATTTTTTCAGGGGTAATTTCTAAAACCTTACCCTCTACCTGGGAGATTTCAGCTTTGCCGCCAGGAGTTCTAGCTTCAAATATTTCCTGGACTCGGGGAAGACCAAAAGTAATATCTCCACCGCCTGCTACCCCTCCAGTGTGAAAAGTTCTCATTGTTAATTGGGTGCCAGGTTCCCCAATAGCTTGGGCAGCAACAATTCCAACTGCTTCCCCAATCTTTATCATTTGGTTGTGCCCCAGGTCCCAGCCATAACATTTTTGACAAATCCCTCGACTGGATTTACAGGTTAGGGGTGTTCTGACCCTAACTTTCTCAATCTTTTCATTCCCTGCTATCTTTTCTGCTTTCTCCCAGTCAATTACCTCTCCCCGCTTTAAAACCCCCCTAATATTCTCCAGACTAATCCTGCCCAAGATTTTATAAACAAAGTTTTGGCCAATATCATCTGCTTCTTGCTTCAAAATCTCCAATCCCTGGTCATCCTTACAGTTTTCTTCTGTAATTATCAATTCGTGAGCCACATCTGCCAAGCGGCGAGTCAAGTAACCTGCGGTGGACGTTCTTAAAGCAGTATCAGCTGTTCCCTTTCTGGCACCATGAGTGGAAATAAAGTATTCCAAAACCCCAAATCCCTCTTTAAACGAGCTTTTGACCGGCAACTCAATAATTTGACCGGCCGGATTAATAACCAGACCCTTCATCCCTGCCATTTGAACTGGCTGGCCCCAAGAACCTCGAGAACCAGAATCAATAATCTGAAAAACAGAAGCATCTTTGGACAAGGTCTTGGGAACTAAATCCTCAATCTGGGTCTTAACCCTGCTCCAAATCTCAATAACTTTGGCAGCTTTCTCTTCCGGAGAAAGAAGTCCCTTTTTAAAGTGGCCCTCTATCTTTTCTACTTCCTTCTCAGCCTCTGCCATAATCTTTTCTTTTTCTGGAGGGACAATTAAATCATCCACTCCCCAAGAAACGCCAGACCAGGTAGCGTATTCAAACCCAAGCTCTTTTATCCCATCTAAAATCTCAACTGTTTTTTCTCCTCCGTAATTTTCAATAATACTCCTGGTAATAGCTTCCAAGTCCCTAACCTTAATTTGTCTGTTTTGATAGGGATAATCTTTTGGTAAGACTTCATTAAAAATAATCCTGCCAACACTAGTTTCCACTAAAGCCTCTTTGGTAGAAAGGCAAACTTTAATTTTAGCTTGCAAATCAACACTGCCTGCCTCGTGAGCCATAATAGCTTCGGCTGGCTCGGAAAAGACTTTCCCCTCTCCTTTAGCTCCTTCTTTTAGAGTGGTTAAAAAATAACATCCCAAACTAATATCCTGGTAAAGAGTCACAATAGGAACTCCAGTAGCTGGCTTCAAAAAGTTCAAGGTAGAAAGCATGATTTCCCTGGCTTCAGCCTGAGCAGCTACAGAAAGAGGAAGGTGAACTGCCATCTGGTCTCCATCAAAGTCAGCATTAAAAGCCCGACAGACCATGGGGTGAATCTGAATTGACTCCCCTTCTATCAAAACAGGGTAAAAGGCTTGGATGCCCAGCCTATGGAGAGTAGGGGCACGATTTAAGAGAACAAGCTTGTCTTTTACTACTTCTTCCAGGCTTTCCCAAACCTCGTCTGTCTCTTCTTCAATCAGCCTGGTAGCTCCTCTGACATTGTAAGCCAACTCTTTATCCAAGATGCGCTTAATAACAAAAGGTTTAAAGAGCTCCAGGGCCATTTTCTTTGGAATGCCTACCTGATTCAGTTTCAATTCGGGACCGACCACAATAACTGAACGGCCTGAATAATCTACTCTCTTTCCCAGGAGATTCTGCCTGAAACGACCTTGTTTTCCTTTAAGAATGTCAGCTAAAGACTTTAACAACCTTTTGCCGCCTGTGGTGGCAGCTGTCATGGTAGCCTTTCTCATTCCATTGTCTATTAAGGCGTCTACTGCCCCTTGGAGCATTCTCTTTTCATTACGAACAATGACTTCGGGAGCTGCTATCTCCAAAAGATGTTTTAAACGATTGTTTCTATTAATAACTCTTCGATAAAGATCATTAAGGTCAGAGGAAGCATAGCGTCCACCATCTAACTGAACCATTGGCCTCAAATCAGGAGGCAAAATAGGAAGAATGGTTAAAAACATCCATTCAGGTTTAATATTGGCCCTAATCATCCCCTGCAAAATCCTTAATCTGGCTAGAATCTTTCTTCGACTGGCAGGCTGGCTCGCTTTAAGGCTGGCCTTGAGATTGGCTACTTCTTTTTTTAAGTCAATCTTGGCAAAAATCTCTCTCAAGGTTTCAGCTCCTGTTCCTGCTTCAAACACCTCTCCATATTTTAAAGAAAGTCTGTTATAATCTACTTCTGACAGAACCTTCAAAGGCTTCAAGTTGTTTACCTCTTCTTTCTCTCTTTCTCGGGCCCCTTTCAAGTCAGCCAGTTTTACTTTGGGCCCTTTTTCTTTCTTTTTCTTTGGCCTTAAGGCTTTTGAGCGCAATTCAAACTCTTTTTCAATCTCTTGAAGAGCTTTTTTCTTGGCATCTTCATTTATCTTGGTAATAATGTAGGAAGCAAAGTAAATTACTTTCTCCATTTGCTGCATGGGAATATCTAAAATCATTCCCATTCTTGAGGGAACTCCTCTTAGGAACCAGATGTGAGAACAGGGAGTAGCCAGTTTTATGTGGCCCATTCTCTCCCTTCTCACTTGGGCCTTGGTCACCTCTACCCCACACCTGTCACAAATCATGCCTTTATATCTAATCCTCTTGTATTTACCGCAATAACACTCGTAGTCTTTGGTCGGACCAAAAATCTTTTCACAAAACAAACCGTCTTTCTCAGATCTCTGAGTTCTATAGTTTATGGTTTCAGGCTTGGTTACCTCACCATGTGACCAACCCAAAATCTCCTCAGGGGATGCTAGTTTTATGCGAATGGCTTCTAAATCTGCTACTCTCATACCGAATTTTTGTTTACAAGTTCGATGAGATAAATCTCTTCTCTCATCCTTACTAATGTTCGGCTAGATGAAGCTTTAGCTTCATTGACCACTATTATTTTTCTTCTTTTAGTTTTTCTTTTACCTCCACATTCAACCCTAACGACTTTAATTCCGCAACAAGTAGGTTAAAGGAGGCAGGAATGCTGGGGTGTTGAATTTCCTCTCCTTTTAAAATAGACTCGTAGGTGGCAGCTCTTCCTAGCACATCGTCTGATTTAATGGTCAGCATCTCCTGCAAACAATGAGCTGCTCCATAACCCTCCAAAGCCCAAACTTCCATTTCACCAAACCTTTGACCACCAAACTGGGCCTTACCTCCTAAAGGCTGCTGGGTAATTAGAGAGTAAGGGCCGATTGAGCGCATGTGAATCTTGTCTTCCACCATATGAATCAGCTTCATCATATATATCTGGCCCACAGTCAGCTTTTTGGGAAAAGCGAGGCCGGTCCTGCCATCAAACAAGGTGATCTTTCCATCTTCTGGCAGACCTGCTCTCTTTAATTCTTCTTTTATATCTGCTTCTGTAGCTCCTGCCAAAGCTGGGCTGATCGCTCTGTAACCTAGGATTTTGGCAGCCCAGCCAAGATGGGTTTCTAGAATCTGACCTAAGTTCATACGGGAAGCTACTCCCATTGGGTTTAAAATTATATCAACCGGAGTGCCATCGGCTAAAAAGGGCATCTCCTCTGCTGGTAAAACCTTGGAAATTACCCCTTTGTTTCCATGCCTGCCAGCCAGCTTGTCTCCAGCCGTAATCTTTCTTAATTGAGCCACCTCCACCTCAATCCTTTTAATAACCCCGGGTTCCAATTTATGGCCCAGTTCTCTTGAGAAGATTTTAACTCCAATTACCCTTCCTCTTTTTCCATGCTCCATTAAAAGAGAGCTGTCTTTTACTTCCCTGGCTTTCTCACCAAAAATAGCTCGCAATAGCCTCTCTTCCGCAGTTAAATCAGCTTCTCCTTTGGGAGAAATCTTACCTACCAAAATGTCATTGGGCCCCACTTCTGCCCCAGCCCGAACCACTCCCTCCTCATCCAAGTCTTTGAGCTTTTCCTCAGACACATTGGGTATGTCAGGAGTGGTAACTTCTGGCCCAAGCTTGGTTTCCCTGACATCGCAGATAAAGCTCTCAACATGAATTGAGGTGTAAACATCATCTTTGACCAGTCTGTCAGAAATGATAATAGCATCCTCAAAATTGCCTCCCCGCCAAGGAAGGAAAGCCACTAAGACATTTTGACCCAAAGCCAGCATGCCCTCTGAAATAGCTCCTCCATCTGTTAGAGGATCTCCCTTTTTCACCTTTTGGCCTTTCTTAACTACTGGCTTTTGGTGAGAACAGGTGTACTGGTTGGTTTTGACAAAGGTTCTAAGTTCAAAGGTTTTGTTGGCTTTCTTACCCTTGCCCCTGGTTCTGACTACAATGTGGTCTGCATCCACCTCTACTACCCTGCCATCTACGTCTGAAATAATTTCCAAGCCCGAGTCTCTGGCTACTCTTTCCTCCACCCCAGTTAAAACAAGAGGAGCTTGGGGTTTTACCAAAGGAACTGATTGGCGCTGCATGTTAGAACCCATCAAAGCCCTATTAGCATCATCGTTCTGCAAGAAAGGAATGCAGGAAGTGGCAACAGATATAGATTGCTCAGAAGAAACATCAATATAGTCTATCTTTTCTCTTTCAATTAAACCGGGCTCGCCTTTAATTCTAGCTTCCACTCTCTTGGGCATTATCTTTCTTTTTTCATCAATAAATACAGCTCCCGAAGCTATATTGTATTCTTCCTCCTGGTAAGCATTAAGATAATGGAGTTCAGAAGTAATCTTGCCTCCTTTAACTTTAAAATAAGGAGTTTCCAAAAATCCATAATCATTTATTCTGGAGAAGGAAGCCATATGGCCAACCAAACCAATGTTAGGACCCTCAGGTGTCTGGATGGGGCAGATTCTGCCATAGTAGGAGGGTTGAACATCTCGAACCTCAAACCCTGCCCTCTCTCGGGTTAAACCTCCAGGGCCTGTAGCCGACAATCTTCTCTTGTGTTCCAGTTCAGCTAAAGGATTTTCATTATCCATGAACTGGGACATTTGAGAAGAAGTAAAGAACTCTTTGGCCACTGCCATAAAGGGCCTGGGGTTAATGAGTTGGGCTGGGGTGGCTGTGTGAATATCCAAAGTAGACATTCTGTCCTTTATAATTCTTTCCATTCTCATCAAACCCACTCTTAATCTGTTTTGTAAAAGCTCACTCAAAGTTCTGACTCTTCTGTTACCCAAGTGATCAATCTGATCAGCTTTGGCTTGAGGATTATTGTTCAAGCGGATTATCTCTTTCAAAACCTCAACCACATCTTCCAAACTTAAAACCCTGTCTGCCACTTTAATCTCTGGGCTTTCTTTTTGCTTTTGGCTTTTCTTTTTCTCTGGTTTTCGGAGAGCAGACAGTCTTTGCCACATTCTCCATCTCCCCACTTTGGAAAGGTCATACCTCTCAAAGTTAAAAAACATGTTCTCAATCAACTCTCTGGCTGTGTCAGGGCTGGCCAGATCTCCTGGTCTCAATCTTTGATAAACCTCAACCAGAGCCTCTACCTGGTTCTTGGTGTTATCTCTTTTTAAGGTCTCTTCAATATATTTTGTCTCCCCTTTATCCACGCTCTGGAAAACTTCTTTTATGGCCTTATCTTCTGCCAAGCCAAAAGCTCGCAAGAGACAAGTGGCTGCCACCTTTCTTCTCCTGTCAATTTTCACCCCAATGAAACCTGAACTCTCTGTTTCAAGCTCAAGCCAGGCTCCCCTATTGGGAATCATTTTAGCTCCAAAGAGATTCCTGCCTCCTATTCTTTGGCTGGTAAAGAAGGCGCCGGGAGAACGGATGAGCTGAGATATAGTTACCCTTTCTACCCCGTTGACAATAAAAGTCCCCCTCTCAGTCATCAAGGGGAAATCAGCCAAGAAAATCTCTTGCTCTTTAATCTCTTTAGTCTTCAAATTAACCAGCCTGGTCTTAACCCGCAAAGGAGCTTCATAGGAGTCGTTATTCCTTTTGGCTTCCAGGTCAGATTTATACTTGGGCGCATCTAACTTATAATCTAGAAACCAAAGCTCGAGCTCCTTTCCAGTATAGTCTTTGATCGGAGAAACCTCTTGAAATAACTCCTTTAAATCTCTATCCCAAAACAAACGCCAGCTTTCTTTGATAACGTCAAGCAAATAAGGCAGAGCAAGAGAGACCTTGGCTTTGGTAAAGTTTTTAATAGGGGTGGAATCCATTAACACAAAAAAGACCCCAAAATATCTCTTTTAGGGTGAAGTTATTTAAATTTTTAGAAAAAAGGGGGCAGCAACAAAGTAGTGAGTGCTACTTTAATAATAAAGTAGTTAAAAGGAATACGTGAATATCATTCTAAGCTATTGCCAAAGATTTGTCAAGACTATTCTCCACCAGCTCTCAATTGGCTGAGTTTGGCCTGAACATCCTCATTCCCTGGGTTCAATTCCAAGACTCTCTCAAAAGCGGTAATCGCATCTTGTTTCTGACCTTTTAACTGATAAGCAACGCCCAGAGAATAGTAAGCGTTTGAATAGTTTGGCATCAAAAGTACTACCTTCTCAAATTGGGCTATGGCCTCATCCGTTCTCTTGGCATTAAAGTAAAGCCTGCCCAGCTGAAAGAGAGCTTCAATGTTAAAAGGATAAGACTGAACCAGGTTTTCCATTTCTCTGACAGCTTCTGTTGGATTGCCTTCTGATTCATAAAGCAGGGCTATCTGCAAGGTGGCATCAATATAGTCTGGCTTCAGGGTTCTCGCCTTATCAAACCTTTCTCTGGCAGCTGCTGTGTCCCCTGTTGCCAGATAGAGCTTGCCCAGTTCAGTATAGAGGACGGGATTGGCAGGTTCTAATTTAATTGCTGTTTCAAAAGCTTTCATGCCCCATTCAGTGGATCCTGCTGCCACCCCTCTAATGTCTCTGTAAATCATGCCTAAAGTCTCCCAGGCTGCTACCCTATTGGGAGAAATCTCAACTGCTCCCCTAATATAATCTCTACCAGCTCCTCCTCCTTTGGCATAGGTTATAGCCAAATGAACGTTGTTAGCCAAAGCCATCTGGTCTTGCTCTTCCGGTGCTTTTTGACTTTCTACCAAGACCTCCCCCAAATAAGCTCTGGCTAAAACGAGTTTGTACTGGGTTTGATAAGGGTTAAAGCTGACTGCTCCTTTCAGGTTTTTCATTTTATCTATTCCCACTCCTTCTTTATAGTTGATATCTGCCAGGTAAAACCTGCCGGCAAAGAAATATATTCCTAGGAAAACTAACAATATAACAATAAAGACGCTGGAAAAAATCAAAGATAATTCAGGAAAGTCTTTGAAAGAAAATCTCTTTTCGGTCACCGGTTTCTGCCAAGAAACCACAGAAAGAGCTAAAACCAACCAGAAGCTAAAAGAGAGGACCGTGTTCTGATAATAAACAAATTGGCCCACTAACAAAGCTAAAAAAGCCATCAGTAAGGGCAGCCACAGAGCAAGACTAACTTCATTCCTTTCTTCTTTCTGGCTTTTGGGTTTTGAAGTTACTGTCTGGAATAAAAAATAAGAAAGAAGTAAGAACATTCCAACCAGAGCAAGAAAAGAGAGTATTCCCAAGAAACCCATGGTTCCTAAGATTTCAGCAATATGACTGCCTGACCTATCAAACCTAATCTGCCAAAGAAGGGTCTGGTTGAAATCTATCGGTTTAAACTTGGCAAACTCATAATGGAAGGTGCCCAGCCCTGATCCTAAAAACCCACTTTTAACACTCTCTATAGCTGATTTAAAGCCTATTGACCAAGAATAACTCTGGGGCAAAACCTGCTCTTTTGGCAATTGACTGGCAAAAGGCAACTGAAAGTCAGCTGTGTTAATGACAAGGAAAACTACAGCTATTAAGACCAAAAATATAGGTAAGAGTAGCTTATTTACATGCTCTCTAAAGATTCTCTTCCAAAGAGACAGGGCAACAAAGAAAAGCAAAGAAACCAAAAGCAAAATCCAGGCTGCTGTAAAGTCAATAATCACAAGTAATAAGAGAATAGATAGAAACAAAAGCCACTTGAGGACGTTTCCTTTTTTATTCTCTAAGCCGCTGACCATCTGGCTGATTAAGAACACTAAAACCACAGCTAAGAAAACAGATAGCCCCTCCAGACTGCCTGCTGCCGGGTTAAAGACAGCTGACATCATAACCGGAGGGAGGCTAAAGTTAGCTGGCAGTAAATTATCTATTTGAGTCCAGAGACCAAAGATAGAGAGATAGCTTATTAAAACAATAAAGAAAACAGACCACAAAAAGGTCTTTAACAAAGAGTGGATATTAATGGCTCCTTCCTTTTCTTCTTTTACAGTAACGTTATTAGTAATTAAAAAGTAAAACAAAACCAAGCTGACCATACCAATCAAGCCATCAGAAAACCTGCCATAAAAGCCAAAGATGCTGGAAACAGTATCTGCTGACATTAGGGCACTCAATATAGCTACCCCAAAAAAGACTAAAACAGGAATGTCCAAAGGTGTTCTTTTGAACTTTATTTCTTTATCAAACAAGATTTGCTTTGCCAGCCAAGCCAAAATCCCTAAAGAAACCAAGAAAAAGAGCAAATATTGCTTATTAAACTCAAAAGCTTCAAACGAAAAAGGAAGCCAAAAAAGAGGGATTAAAAAGACCAATAAATAGATGCTGACCTGAGTTATTTTATTAAATACTTTTTCCATAAAATTTTGTTAATGAATTATAATTAATTTTAATTAATTATTGAAATGAATTAAGGATTCATTGATTATTATACACTTAAACCGAGTTAAACTGAAGGTTCAACTTGGTTTAGCCCAAAAATTACTTCAAGGAGATTTTCAATCTTGCATCCAAGGCTTCGCTTACTTTCTGTAAAAAAGAGAGGCTGGGATTATAATTTCCTGATTCTAGTCGAGAAATAGCTGATTGTTTTGTTCCAATCTTGCGGGCAAGTTCTTTTTGACTTAGACCCTTCTCAATTCTTTTTCTAATTATCATCTCTATCACAGCAAACTCAGGTCCGAGCTTTTCGTAGGCCTCTTTTACTTTCCTATCTTTCAATAGTTCCTTTTTTAATTGTTTGTAGGTTTTATTTTTCATATATCGAAATAAATCTAAAAAATTTATGAAAGGCGAAATGAATTGAAAATTCAT
>CAZCSH010000001.1:0-1635 GCA_964501545.1 uncultured Candidatus Saccharibacteria bacterium | reverse complement strand
TATATCGAAATAAATCTAAAAAATTTATGAAAGGCGAAATGAATTGAAAATTCATCGACCTCTTCCTATATAACATATACGTTATGCTCTGTCAAGCAGTCTCAATTTTTGAAGGGCAATCTTAATTTCTCTCTGGGGAATTTTTTGTGATTTTTTAACGAAACCGTGTAAAAGATAAATTTGCGACCTACGGAAACTATAAAAAATCCTAACTTCTTGTTTCCCAAGGATTCTAATCTCATAAAGGTGAGCTGAAATTTTATTTGTGTGAGGTGGTCCTAACTCTCGACCAAACTTCTCAAGTAAATCAATAGTGCGTAAAACTTTAGCAACTGTAGCCTTTTGTAAACTTCTAATAAATCTCTCTAAAGAAGTATCAAAAATGTTAATTTTCATACTATTGCTTAACCTGGTTTAGGACCCTACTTAAAATAAACAGACATTCCTGCATTATAATCTAACCTTATTTCATCTGCCGTCCTGGCGTAGTTGTAAATCCTGACATCATCAATCAACCCGTCAAAAAACCCTAACCCGCTTGTTCTTGCTCCCAATATTAAGGGGGCATCTCCATTTGTCATAGCGACTGTAGTATCTGAATAAGTTAATTTTCCATCACCATAAACTAATAACTTTGTCCCTGTGTGAACCATAGCTATATGATGCCATTTTCCTTCTTCTGGGGAAAAGACATTGTAGTGCCACTCTTCACTAGCTGAAGAGCCAACTCTTAAGCTCAAATTGGTCGAGCTGTCCCATTGCCAATGATAGCCACACCAATGTCCGCTACAGGATGCGTATTTACCTAAAGGATTTCGACCAGTAACTAAGGTTTGCCATTTAAACCAACCTTCGACTGTTATAGGAGCATCTACATCAAGACTGGTCGAAGTGGCAACTGATAGATAATCATCTGTTCCGTCGAATAGAAGGGCTGAACCATATTGGCCTTGGGCCCAGGCTGGGCAAGCACTAACGTGAACGCCTGGGGAACAGGTACCATTACCAAAGGTTCCATCGTTATTATTATTTGTGGCATCATACGTCGTTGTCCCGTTGCCTTCATCAAGCTTCCAATGGGCGACAGGTCCTCCTTTGTTGTAGTGATACCTTATTTCCTCAACCGAGAGGGCTCGGTTGTAAACGCGAACCTCATCTATAAGTCCATCGAAAACCCTATTAGCGGGATAAGGCGCGCTGCCCCCTATAGCAAGGGTTCCAGAAAAAGATAGCCCGCCAGTAGTATCGGCTTTAGTATTATCTTCTTTACCATTTATATATATTCTATGAGTTATTTTATCGTAGGTGTAAACCACATGATACCACTGATTAAGATTCAATGCCGTATTAGATAAAACATAAGAGGTTCCCCAACCAACACCATCAAGAAAAGCACCATCTACTTTCCCATTCAGATAAAGCATTATACGATACTCGTAGTAAGCTGGTCCCATCCTTAAAACAATGAAGCTATATTCCTGAGGAACAGCACCCGAAGGATACGCATCTATTTTCACCCAGGCCTCGAGGGTAATCATGCTACTAATATTCAAACTTTGTGAACCGGACACATCCACCCGATCATCCACGCCGTCGAATTGTAACGCCGTCCCCTGCGAACCGCCACCCACTGCC